>JBFJWO010000161.1:0-9973 GCA_041623575.1 Gammaproteobacteria bacterium | reverse complement strand
GGGCTCGGAGCTGCTCGGCCTGTCGCACGAGATCGGCGCGTTCATGGCCGGCGTCGCGCTCGCCACCAACCCGATCGCGCGCTTCATCGCCGAGAGCCTCAAGCCGCTCAGGGACTTCTTCCTGGTGATGTTCTTCTTCGCGCTGGGCGCGCGCTTCGACATCACCCTGTTGCCCGACGTGCTGTTCGCGACGGTGGTGTTCGCCGGCGTCGCGATGACCCTCAAGCCGTGGCTGTTCACGCTGTTGCTGCGCCGCCACCAGGAGACCGGTCGCCTGGCGGGGGAGATCGGCGTGCGACTGGGGCAGATCAGCGAGTTCTCGCTGCTGATCGCGCTGGTGGCGAGCGAGGCAATGCTGGTGCGCGAACGCGCGTCCTCGCTGATCGAAGCGGCGACCATCGTGACCTTCGTGGTGTCGTCCTACTGGATCGTGCTGCGCTACCCGACGCCCATCGCGGTCAGTTCCAAGCTGCGCCGCGACTGAGCGCGTTCAGCCCGCAAGGCCCAGCAGGCGCGCGCCCTCGCGCGCGAACACCAGCGCGTACACCAGCAACGCCGCGCCGAGCGCGCGCACCGTCCACACGTAGCCGCGGCCCTGCAGCAGCCCCCGGGAACGGTGCACCAGCACGGCGATCGTCACCTTGCACCCGACCAGCAGCAGGTAGAACACCGTGACGAACGCCACCGCCGCCGCCGCGCTCAGGCGCCAGGCCTGCAAAACGGTGGGAGCGCCAACCAGCAGCCAGAACAGGTAGGGGTTGGGATTGAGGAAATTGGTGAGCACCGCCTTGGCGAGCGGGCGCGCGGGCGCCGGCGCCTGATCGCCACCGGCCGCGCGGTAGCGCAGGCCGCCCCAGCCGAGCCAGGCGATGAACGCGGCGCCGGTCAGCGACAGCGCGCCCATGACCGGGGCCACGTCGGCAAGACTGCCCAGCGCCAGCAGCGCCAGCGCGACGATGGGCAGGTCGGTGAGCAGCGGCGCCACCGCGACCCGCACCCCGGCCCCGAGCCCGTGGCGCAGCGTCTCGGAGACCAGCAGCATCAGCAGCGGCCCGGGCGAGAGGCCCGCGCTCAGCCCCAGCAGGAAACTGCTCGCGACGAACGTCAATGCCGCGTCAGGCGACGATGTAGGCGCCGGTGCCCACCGCCACCAGCCGTTCGGCCTCGTCGTGCAACTCCATGCGCGCTACGCCGACCCGGCTGCCCGAGCGCAGCAGGTAACCGCTCGCCACGAACTGCTCGCCGTCGGCCGGGCGCAGGTAATCGACCCGCAGGTCGATGGTGCCGAGTTTCTCGAAGCGGGCCAGCTTGTCGGCCAGCTTGTGGCTGCGCGTGCGGTGCACGGCGGCCAGCAGTGCCACCATCCCGCCGGTGACGTCGAGCACCGAGGAGATGACCCCGCCGTGCAGCGCGCCGCGCACGTAGTGCCCGATCAGTTCGGGGCGTTTGTCGATCCGCAGCGTGGCGGCCTCGGGCTCGCAACGCAGCAGCTGCAGGCGCAGCCAGCGATTGAACGGAATGCGCTCGAGCATGATCTCGGTGATCGCCGCGAGCAGTTGCTCCTCGGTGTGGTCGTCTTGCGCCTGTGCCATGCCGGTTCGGTTTCGTCGTTGCCCGCCGCGACTCTAGCAGGTTGGCGCGCACAATCGGCCATCGGCGGTACGCGTGGCGGGGCACGGCTCGCGTCGAACGGTGGCGCCCATACCCCTTCGTCGAACGCGGACGCCGCCACGGGCTTGCCACGCCGGGCGTGCTTACCGGACAATCGCCGCTCAGCATGAATCGCCCGCCCGCCTCCGAACGCCCGCCGCACCGCACCCAAGGCGCATGCGGGTAAACCACCCGTTGACACACGCGATCCGCGCGTCGGGCTTCCACCCGGACCCGGCGCAGCGTGACGCCATTCGCCACCTGCGCCGCCTTTACGACGACCTCGTGGCGACCGGCGGCGAGCAGGGCCTGCTGGCACGTTGGTTCGGCAAGCGCCGCACGACCGTGCAGGGCCTGTACCTGTGGGGCGGCGTGGGCCGCGGCAAGACCCACCTGACGGACCTGCTCTACGACATCCTGCCGATCAACAAGAAGGTGCGGCTGCACTTTCACCGCTTCATGCAGCAGGTGCATCGCGAGCTGCGCAAGCTCGGCCCGGTGGAGCGCCCGCTCGAGCACGTGGCCGACGGTTTCGCGGACCGCACCCACGCGCTGTTCCTCGACGAGATGCACGTCATCGACATCACCGACGCGATGCTCATCCACGGCCTGCTCGAGGCGCTGTTCCGGCGTGACGTCACCCTCGTCACCACCTCGAACACGCCGCCCTCGGATCTCTACCGCAACGGCCTGCAGCGCGAGCGTTTCGTGCCGGCGATCCGCCTGCTCGAAAAGCACACCGAGGTGGTGGAACTCGGCGGCGACACCGACTATCGGCTGCGCACGCTGCAGCGCGCGGAGATCTATCACACGCCGCTGGACGCCGCCGCCCATACCTGCCTTGCCCACAACTTCGACGAGATGGCCGCGATCCAGCGCTTCGGCGGCGCCGACGTCACCATCAACGAGCGCGCCGTGCCGGTGGTGCGCTGCGCCGAAGGCGTCGTGTGGTTCGAGTTCGGCGAGATCTGCGAGGCGCCGCGCTCGAAGGACGACTACATCGAGATCGCACGGCTGTTCCACACCGTCATCCTCGCCAACGTGGTGTGCATGGGCGAGCGCGACAACGACCGGGCGCGGCGTTTCGTCAACCTGGTCGACGAGTTCTACGACCGCAACGTGAAGATGGTGATCTCCGCCGAAGCCCTGCCCGAGCAACTCTACACCGGCGAGCGACTGGCGTTCGAGTTCACGCGCACCGCCAGCCGGCTGCGGGAGATGCAGACCGTCGAGTACCTCGGGCGCAAGCACCTGCCCTGACGCGGGCGCCGCGCCCGCGCCTCAGGACTGCGGCGCGGGAACGTCGGGCGCCACCGCCTGTTCCAGGCGCACCGGCGCGGCCGGCGCCCGGCCCTGCTTGTCGACGCCGAACCACACCGTCTGGTGCGGGAACGGGATCTCGATGCCGAGGTCGTCGAAACGCGCTTTCATGCGACGCAGGAACTCGCGCCGCGTCTGCCACTGCAGCCCCGGCACGGTCTTGAGGCGCGCGCGGATGGTGACCGCCGAATCGTCCAGGCTGTTCAGGCCTAGCACCTGCAGCGGTTCGAGGATGTTGGGGCCGTGGATCTCGTCGGCCTGCATCTCCTCGCCGAGCTTTTTCAGCACCTCGATCACCTCGTCGACGTTCTCCCGGTAGGCGACGCCGATGTCGAGCAGCGAGAACGAGTAGTCCTTGGTGAAATTGAGCACGCTGGTCACGTCGCTGAACGGCACCACGTGCACACGGCCCTCGACGTCGCGCAGGCTGATGGTGCGGATCGACAGCGTCTCCACCGCGCCCAGGTGCCCACCGGCCTCGACCACGTCGCCGACCTTGATGCTGTCTTCGAGCAGGATGAAGATGCCGGTGATCACGTCCTTGACCAGGGTCTGTGCACCGAAGCCGATGGCCAGGCCGACCACGCCGGCGCCGGCGAGCAGCGGCCCGATGTCGATGCCGAGTTCGGACAGTACGGTCAGCGTGGTCATCACCGCCAGCACGACCAGCAACGCCTTGCGCGCCAGCGGCAGCAGCGTGCGCAGGCGCTTGCCGCGCGCGTCCGCCTGCTCGGCGCGGTGGATGTAGGACTCGATCACGGCGCTCGCCACCTCCCACACGACCAGCGCACCGATCACGATGGCGGCGATCGTCACCAGCTTGCCGACGACCGCGCCGCCCGTGTCGCTGCCGAGCCAGGCGAGTACGTCGAGTTCCCAGGCCTGGGCGATCGCCAGCGCGGCGAACAGGTAGACGACCACGGTGACCAGGCGCTTGAGCATGAACACGTAGCGGTTGGCGCGCTCCTCCAGGCTCGGGTAGGTGGCCGCGGTCTCCGGGCTGACGGTGAACACGCGCGTCACGAGGCGCCGCAGCACCGAGCGCAACACGACCGCCAGCACCAGCGCCGCCAGGCTGAACGCCGTGGCCTGCGCCAGGTAGCGGAAGCCGCCGGCGACCTCCATGGCCCACACGACGTAGGCCGCGATGACGTAGAGGATCGCAGCCACGTGCCACAGGTCGGCGAGGCGCTGGCGGATGCGGCTCACCCCCTCGCCTTCGGCGTTGCCGCGGATCGCCCGCGCCACCTCCTCGCGCAGCTGGCGGATGAGCACCACGAGCATGCCCGCGATGACCAGCCCCAGCAGGTCGATCAGCACCACGTACAAGCCGCGGTCCAGCCCCATCAGCAGCGCGGCCTCGAGCGCGAAGTAACCGTAGACCCCGACGTTGGCGAAGCGGCGTACCCACAGCGCCCAGTAGTTGGCCGTCTCGTCTCCCATCGGCCACAGCCGCAGCCCGGACGCGTGCGGGCTGAGAACGAGGCGCACCACCACCATCACCGCGCGGGCCGCGACGTTCGCGTTGATGAACGCGATAGCGATGAGGCGCGTCACCTCGGGCGGTTCGAGCACGCTCAGGACGGCATAGGCGGCGAGCGCGAACGCGGCGATGCACGCGAGGTCGAGGACGGCGCGCACCAGCAGCAGCGAGGCGCTGGCCAGCCACGAGTCGCGCTCGGCAGCCTCGAGCGCGCGCGTACTGCGCCGCAGCGCCCGGCGCGCGAGCCATTCCGCCGACACCGCCGCCAGCAGCACCAGCACCACCTCGAGCGCCATCGTCAGCCAGCGCCAGCGCGTTTGCGGGTCGCGCAATCCCTCGACCGCGGTGGTCAGCCCGAGCGGCAGGCGGGCCAACGTGGTGGTCGCGGATACCAGGTGGCGGGTAACCGCGTCCAGGCGTGCCGTCAGCAGTTCCAGCACCTGCGCGCCCAAGGCGCCGGAGGGCGTTGCGCGTTGCTCCTCGCTGCCGCGCTGCGCCTCGATCAGGGTCTTGAGTTGCCCGACCAGGACCGCCCGTTGCTCGGGGTCCTCGAGGGTCTTGACCAGGGTTTCCAGTTCGCCGGACTCGACCGGCGACGCGGGCGCTGCCTGGGCGGCGGCGAGGCGCGGCGCGAGCGTGGCGGCGACGAGCAGCATCGCCACCGCAAGCAAGAACGCCCGGGCGCCTTGCGGCGGGTTTCGGTTCGACATCGAGGTCCCCTTGCGGGAAAAAGCGCTAAGGATACCGGTTCGCGGCCCGGGCCGAAACGCGGACCCGAACCCCGGGACCCGGAACTGTCCGGCTTGCAATCCGCATCAGCGCCCCGGGCGGCGGACCGACGCCGGCGCGGGCCGTTTCTCGCCGGCAGCAGTTCGCCGCCGGTCAAGCGTCCGGGTCTCCACCCGTCAGGCGCCACGGATCCAGCAGGCGTTCGAGTTCCGCGCGCGACAGCTCGGTCATGCGCTCGGCGACCTCGATCACCGGGCGGCCCTCGGCGTAGGCCGTCCTGGCGATCTCGGCGGCGCGCAGGTAGCCGATCACGGGGTTGAGGGCGGTGACCAGCACCGGGTTGCGATCGAGCGTCGCGGCGAGATTGTCCGCGCGCGCCTGCATCCCGGCAATCGCGCGCTCGCCCAGCGCGTCGGCGGCATTGGCAAGGCGCTCGATCCCCTCCAGCAGCTTGAGCGCGATCAACGGCAACATGACGTTCAGCTGGAAGTTGCCCGACTGCCCGGCGAGCGCGACCGTGGTGTCGTTGCCGATGACCTCGGCGGCCACCATGGCCACCGCTTCCGGGATCACCGGGTTGACCTTCCCCGGCATGATGCTGCTGCCCGGTTGCAGCGCCGGCAGCACCACTTCCCCGAGGCCCGCCAGCGGCCCGGAGTTCATCCAGCGCAGGTCGTTGGCGATTTTCATCAGCGCGACCGCGAACGTTTTCAGCTGGCCCGACAACTCCACCGCCGTATCCTGTCCGGCCAGCGCGGCAAAGAAGTTCTCGCTGGGCTGCAGGGCGAGCCCGGTGAGGCGCGAGAGTTCCGCGCTCACCGCCGCCGCGAAGTCGGGATGGGCGTTGACCCCGGTGCCGACCGCGGTGGCGCCGAGTGCCAGGCAGGTCAAGCGCGGCAACACCGCGCGCAGGCGCGCTTCGCACGCGCGGACCTGCGCCGACCAGCCGGACAGTTCCTGGCCGAGCGTGAGCGGCATGGCGTCCATCAGGTGGGTGCGACCGGTCTTGACGAGGCCCCGCCACTCGGCACCACGCGCATCGATGGTTTCGGCAAGGCGCCCGAGCGCCGGCAGCAGCTGCTCGTGCAGCGCCAGCGCGGCGGACAGGTGAATCGCGCTCGGGATCACGTCGTTGCTGCTCTGACCGAGGTTGACGTGGTCGTTCGGGCTGACCGCCTCGCCCAGCCGGCGCGCCGCCAGCGTGGCGAGCACCTCGTTGACGTTCATGTTGGTGCTGGTGCCCGAGCCGGTCTGGAACACGTCCACCGGGAACTGGCCGGGGTCGAATTGCGCGCGCACGGCGCACGCCGCCTCGGCGATCGCCTGCGCACGCCCGGCGTCGAGCAGGCCGAGCTGGTGGTTGACCGCGGCCGCCGCCTGCTTGATGGTGCACACCGCGGCGATGAACCGCTGCGGCAGGGGCCGGCCGCTCAAGGGAAAATTCAGGACCGCGCGCTGGGTCTGCGCGCCGTAGAGGGCCCCGGCCGGGACCTCGAGTTCGCCCAGGCTGTCGCGCTCGCGGCGCGTGCTGCGCTCGGTCATGACGGGCTCCTCGCGCCGGCCGGCCGTCGCCGGGAGCGCGGAATCGGTGGCGCCGAAACGGGCGACGATGCTAGCACACGCGGGCTTTCACCCGGCGGCCTGCAGATCGCAGGCAATGGCACGGCGGGCGTCGCAGGCGCAAGGGCTCGAAAGGGGCGAGCCGGGCCGGCGGGTGAAGGGCGCGATGGCCAGACCCCGGCGGCCGGCCCGAGCGCTCAGCGGATCTTGGCGCGCAGTTTCGCCAGGGCGTCTTCTATGTCGAGTTTCATGGCGCTGTTGGCGTGCTCGAGCAGCGGCAGGATCTCCTCCAGCAGCAAGCGGTAGTGCGGCTGGAGCTTCTCCGACTGGCCGCTCTCCAGCAGCCACATCGCCGCCTCCAGGGCCGGCGCGGCGCCCTTGCGCGCCGCCGCCACCTCTTCGGGCAGGCCGTCGTTGGCGGCCGGCGTCTCGGTGTCGACGCTGTCTCCCACCGCCGGGTGGATGTTGGTGTAGAGGCTGGTCTCCTCCGGCTCGGGCGCGGCGGGCGCCGGGGCTTGCTCCGCCTCTGCGTCCTGCGCTTGCGCCCCGGCGGGCTCGTCGCTGGCGGGCTCGTCGCCGGCGGGTCTTTCCTCACCGGCCACCAGCCGGTTGGCGCCGGACCACACGGCCATGTCGAGGCGCTGCGCGGCGAGGTCGACGATCTCGTCGAAGGTCGCCATCGAGTGCACTTCCGGCGCCGCCACGCCGATGCTCACCGTGAACGACACGCGCTGATCGCCGTAGTTGAACACGGTGCTGCGCACCTTGCTCAGCACGCGCTCACCCAGCTCGCGCGCACCCGTGTCGCTGGTGGTCGGCGCGATGACGGCGAAGCGGCGTGCGCCGACGCGCGCGACCGTGTCTTCCGTGCGCACCGCTGCCTGCACGTACTTGGCGAGCTTTTTCAGCAGCTGTTTGACCACCGCGCGACCGTGGTCCTCGACGAGGTATTCGAGGTTGTCCATCTGCACCAGCACCACGGCCATCTCCTTGCCGTGACGTTGCGCGAACGACAGCTCCTTCGGGCCGCGGTAGAAGAAGTAGCTGCGGTTGGGCAACGCCGTCAGCGGGTCGACCATTCCCGCTTCGCGTTCCTCGCGCTCGCGCGCGTCGGGGTCGTAGATCTGGCCGGCCGACTCCACCAGCGTGCGGGTCAGCGCCTTGAGGTGGTCGGCGTCGAAGGGCTTGGCGACGAACGCACTGGCACCGAAGTGCTCGGCGCGTTCGCGCTCCTCGCGCGAGTCGTCGGCCACCACCGCAACCGGCGTGTGGCGAAGGGTGGCGAGACGCGCGTCGCGGATGCGCTCGAGCAGCCCGTAGCCGCGCAGGTCGTTCAGGTCGAGCCCCATCAGCACCGCCTGTACGCGACCCGACTGCAGCTCGCTCCAGGCCTGCTCGGCGTCCGAGGCCTCGATCAGGTCGTATTCCCGCCCCAGCACCTTGATCAGCGCGCGGCGCATGATCTTGGACTGGTCGACGATCAACAGGCACGGCTTGCCGAAGCCGATGCTCGCACTCTCCCTCAAGACTCCCCCTCGGCCAGCGCCGCGCGCGCGCGCCCGGCGCGCTTGCGTTCGTGTTCTTTCAGCAGCTTCTTGCGCAGGCGGATGCTGAGCGGCGTCACCTCCACCAGCTCGTCGTCGTCGATGAACTCCAGCGCCTGCTCCAGGCTCAGGCGGCGCGGCGGCGTGAGCAGGATGTTCTCGTCGCTGCCGGCGGCGCGGATGTTGGTGAGCTGCTTGGCTTTCATCGGGTTGACGACGAGGTCGTTGTCGCGCGAGTGCACGCCCACGATCATGCCCTCGTAGACCTCGGCGCCGGGGCCGATGAACAACCGCCCGCGCTCCTGCAGGTTGAACAGCGCGAAACCGAGCGCCTTGCCGGTGCCGTTCGCGACCAGCACGCCGTTGCTGCGCTGGGCCAGCGCGACGCTCAAATGCGGCCCGTAGCGTTCGAAGACCTGGTACAGCAAACCGGTGCCCGAGGTCATCGACAGGAAGTCGCTGCGAAAACCGATCAGCGCGCGCGAGGGCACGATGAAGTCGAGGCGCACGCGCCCGCGCCCGTCGGGCTGCATGTCCTGCAGCTCGCCCCGGCGTTCGGCGAGCGCTTCCATGACCTCGCCCTGGTGCTCGGCTTCCACGTCGACGGTGACCGCCTCGTAGGGCTCCTCGGCGACGCCGGAGTCGAAGCGCAGCACCACCTGCGGGCGCGAGACCGCGAACTCGTAACCCTCGCGGCGCATGTTCTCGATCAGCACGCTCAAGTGCAGCTCGCCGCGCCCGGAGACCTTGAACTTGTCGGCCTCGTCGGTCGCCTCCACGCGCAACGCGACGTTGTGCTTGAGCTCCAGGCGCAGGCGTTCCTCGAGCTTGCGGCTGGTGACGAAGCGACCCTCGCGACCCGCGAAGGGCGAGGTGTTGGTGAGGAACGTCATGCTGATGGTGGGCTCGTCCACCGTCAGCGGCGCCAGCATCTTCGGGTGGCGGGGGTCGCACAGCGTATCGGAGATGTAGAGCTGGTCCAGGCCGGTCACGGCGACGATGTCGCCGGCGCCCGCCGCCGGCACCTCGTGCCGACCCAGCCCGTCGAACTGGAAGATCGCCGCCACCCGCCCCGAGCGCTGCACGCCGTCCCTGTCGAGCACGGTGACCGCCTGGCGGGCTTCGAGCCGCCCCTGCCGGATGCGCCCGATACCGATGACGCCCTGGTAGCTGTCGTAGTCGAGCGAGCTGATCTGCATCTGCAGCGGGCCGTCGGCGTCCACCTGCGGGGCCGGAACGTGCTCGACGATGGCCTGGAACAGCGGCTGCATGTCGCCCGCGCGGGCGTCCGGGTCGGCGCTCGCGTAACCGTGCAGGGCCGAGCAGTAGACGACCGGGAAATCGAGCTGGCCCTCGCTCGCCCCCAGCCGGTCGAACAGGTCGAAAGTGGCGTTCAGGACCCGCGCCGGGTCGGCGCCGGGGCGATCGATCTTGTTGATCACCACCAGCGGCGAGAAGCCCATGGCAAAGGCTTTCTGGGTGACGAAGCGGGTCTGCGGCATCGGCCCTTCGACGGCGTCGACCAGCAGCAGCACCGAGTCGACCATGGAGAGCACGCGCTCCACCTCACCGCCGAAATCCGCGTGCCCGGGGGTGTCGACGATGTTGATCCGGTAGCCGTGCCAGTGGATCGCGGTGTTCTTGGCCAGGATCGTGATGCCGCGCTCCTGCTCGAGCGCGTTGGAGT
>JBFJWO010000160.1:0-10021 GCA_041623575.1 Gammaproteobacteria bacterium | reverse complement strand
CGTGGAAGTGACCGTCGGCGAGCGCCGGCAGGTGCTCGGGCCGGGCGATGCCTACTATTTCGACAGCCGCCAGCCGCACCGCTTTCGCAACACCGGCGAGGAGGAATGCGAGATCGTGAGCGCCTGCACGCCGCCGTACCTGTAACCCACCGCCCCGAGGGACGCCCGGCCGTTTCAGGGGAAGATCGACAAAGCCTCGATCGATTTCGCCTGTCCCGACAGCTCGTTGTTGTTCAGCCAGACCAGCAGCGCATGGTCGCTGCTGGCCTGCAGGGTCGGCAGCACGAACTTCGCGTTGGCGGGCGGTGGATCGCTCAACACCAGGCCGTGGCCGGCCGGATCGGTGAGCAGGATACCGTCCGGCGAGACTTTCGCGCCGAACAGCCCCGCCGGCGGGTCGAGGGCGTAGGCCCCGACCACCCAGGCGACCAGGAAGTCGACCCCATCGAACACCAGCGCGGGGTCGCTCTTTTGCACCGGGGCGGTATTGACGGCGAATCCCCGCGCCGAGGCCGGGCCGTCGAGCAGCTCCGCATCCGGGCTCACCCGGGCGGCGCGGATCTCGGTCGGCGTGGCTTCGAACGCGCTCGGGACCCGTTGTTTCCATACCGCCAGGTGATTCGTTCCGTCGAACGCCACGCGCGGGTTCGCCGTGCCGGGTGACAGCGCGAACGGCCCGGCCGTGGCGATGAGCAGCGCCTGAGGATCCAGCACGTCGCCCTGGGGCGTAACCCGTGCCGCGGCGACGTCCGAGTAGGGCGCGAACAGGCTGGAGTAGGCGCTTTCGCCCGGTCCCGTGCGCACCTGGTTCCACACCACGAGATGGTTGGTTCCGTCGAACGAGACGGCGGGCGCGCCGAGGTCGAGCACGAAACCGAACTCGTCCGGCGCGCGCCGTTGCTCGACGGCGATCGGGATCTCTTCCGACACCTCCCCCGCCACGCTGACAATGGCCCCGTACACGTCGCGCGTGCTCGCTCCCTGGACGGGGATGAACTTGCTCCACACGACCAGGAAGCTCGTGCCGTCGAAGGCGACCGACGGGGTCGTGCTCGAGGTCGAGAACAGCTGGCCGGTCGAGATGGGAAACCCCGCCGACCCGTCGAGGGCGACGCCCGCCCGGGACACGCGAGTGCCGCGAACGAGCGCACCCCGGACGTAGACGACCAGGTAGTTCGTGCCGTCGAAGGCGACCGCCGGCATGCCGATGCTGTCCTCGGAGGTGCCGGCGAGCGGATTGCACTCGCCCTGCGCGATCGGGAACGGTTCACCGGCACCGGTCCGTGTGACGAAGACACCGAACAGCCCGGCATCGGCACCCAGCGTGCGGCACGAGACCAGCAGGTATCTCTCGCCGTCCGAGGCGAGCGCCGCTCGGCCGGGATTCGACTCGTTGGAGTCCGCCGTGGCGACACCTGCGGCCACGGCGAAGGCGAGCTTGCCGAGCGTCGGGAGGACGCTTGCGTCATTCGGGTCGCCGCCGCCGCGGTATTCCCTGAGGTTGCCGTAGCGATCGCCGTCGCCGTCCAGCTCGGCATCGGCCGGGTCTTGCGGATCGAGCCCGAAGGCCGTCTCCCAGCTCGTGTGCATGCCGTCGCCGTCGTCGTCGTTCAGGTCGGCGGCGATCGGGCGCGGCAGGTCCGACCACTTGACGAACGCGCTGAGCTCGTCGGCGCCGTCGCCGTCGAGATCCAGCGCCAGCCAGGTGACCGCGGCCGACACGGCCGTGACGAGAATACTCTGGTTGCCGGCGCCGCCCGGCGCTCCCGTCAGCAGCACCCGGCCGCCGCGGTCGGGAAACGCCGCGTCGAGGTCGCCGAACGAAAGCGGTGCGAGGGTCGCGATAGCGACGTAGCCGTGGACGGCATCGTACAGGCGGCCGCTGTGACGCTCGACGTACGCGCTCGGCAGGAAGCTCGTGTCGAACTGCGTGACGATCGTGAGAGCCTCGGTCTTCCACATCGCCGGGCCGGCGTCGGCCTTGATGATGACGTCCAGCGTCGCCGTCTCGGCGTTGTTCGCCGCGTCGGTGCGAACACGCACCGAGCCGCTGACCCGGAACGCGCCGGCCGGGTTGCTGAATCGCAGCACGGCGAATTGCATCGTGGCATCGGTGATATCGCCCGAGGCGTCGAGCGCGTCGATGCGCAAGGTGCCCCGGCCATCGATGGTCGCGTCGTCGTCGCGGCAGCGCACGAACTCGAACGCGAGCGTCCCCAGGCCGGTATCGTCCAGCGTGCCGCGCACCGAGAACGATCCGCTCCGGCACGGTTCGGTCTCGTCGACCCGGATCGCCGCGGCGTGCCTGAGCCGGGTCGTCCCCGCCGCGGTGGTCCGCACCGGCAGCCGGCTCATGCGCCGCAGGCTGGCGAGCGGCGCGCTTCGCAGGGCGGCGGGGCGCACCGCACTGCGGGGACCGATCGACGTCGGGGCGGCGAGATCGCCCATGAGGTTTGCCACCAGCGACGCCGCATTGGCGGCGGTGATCACGGCCGGATCGTTGTTGCCCGCGTAGACCAGCGCGGAGTCCTGCTGGTCGCCGCTGCCGCTGCCGCTGCCGCCGCCTCCGCCGCAGCCGGTGAGGAGCAGCACGAGTCCGGTCAGGGCCGGCGCGCGCCGCCCGGCCAGTCGAAATCGTCGGTGGTGTTTCGTTGGCATCGACCTCTCCGGCCGGGTTGCCCCCCGGTGGACCAAAGCGGGATTCGTCAATTGCTGTAACGACGGCGCGCGCGCGCTTCAGGTCACAGTTCCGCCCCCGCCGGGGAGCCGGATCCGGGCGCCTGTGCCGCGGGTCGGAAGCGCCCCGGCGCTGGCCGGATGACGGGCCCTGGCCACGCCGCGTCGCGCGCACGGTTTGGCGTTTTCCCGTTGTCCCAGCATACTAGCGCCGGCACAACGATGGCGCCCGGTCGCGGCACGGGTGCCGACCACCGGAGGGACGATCGATGCAGTGGCACCTGCCCGGGGCCGATGTCCGGCGTTGAGCGCTTCGGCATCGGCGTGGTCGGCCTCGGTATGGCCGCTGCCCCGCACCTGGCCTCGCTGCACGACCTCGACGAGTGCATCGACGTGCGCGGCGTGTACTGCCGCGACCCCGCGCGTCGCGCGGCGCTCGCCGAACGTCACGGCTTCAAAGACCTGGACTCACCCGCCGAACTCGCGCAAGACCCCGGCACCGACGCGGTCCTGCTGCTGACACCGCCCAACGCGCGCGTGGAACTGGTGGAGGCCTTCGCCGCCGCCGGCAAGCACGTCCTGATGGAGAAACCCGTGGAGCGCACGACGGTTGCCGCCGAGCACATCGTGCAGGTGTGTGAGGCGCACGGGGTGACGCTCGGCATCGTCTTCCAGCACCGTTTTCGCGCCGGTGCGCAGCGCCTGCGCGAGTTGCTGGCGAGCGGTAGCGCCGGTGCGTTGGCCTGCGCGCAGTTGTGCGTGCCGTGGTGGCGTCCCCAGGCCTACTACGACGAACCCGGGCGCGGCACGTTCGAGCGCGACGGCGGCGGCGTGCTCATCAGCCAGGCCATCCACCCGCTCGACCTGATGCTCTCGCTCACCGGCGAGGTCAGCGAGGTCCAGGCGATCGCCGGCACCAGCCGCCTGCACGCCATGGAGAGCGAGGATTTCGTCGCCGCGGGGCTGCGCTTCGCCAGCGGGGCGCTCGGCTCGCTGGTCGCCAGCACCGCGGGCTTTCCGGGCCGCGCGGAGTACCTCGCGCTCGATTGCGAGCACGCCTCGCTGCGACTCGAGTCGGGCTCGCTGGACGTGCACTGGCACGACGGGCGCAGCGAGACCTTCGGCGAACCCGAAGCGAGCGGCGCCGGCGCCGATCCGATGGCGTTCGCGCACACCTGGCATCGTGCGGTGATCGAGGACTTCGTGGCTGCCGTACGCGCCGGCGTCGCGCCGGCCGTGAGCGGGCGCGAGGCGCTGCGCGTGCACCGGCTGATCGATGCGTTGCTGGCTTCCTCGGCACAACGGCGCGTGGTGAGCGTGGAGGCGTCGTCGTGAGCGCGCACCCGCCGCTCACGGTCGCCGCGCTCGGCCTCGACCACCGGCACATCTACGAGCAACTGGGCGGCATGCTCGCCGCCGGCTGTCGCGCGACGGGCTGGTGGACCGAGGGCGAGCCGCAACCGCTGGCGGGGTTCCGCGAGCGTTTTCCCGACCTGCCGCGCCTGGCAAGCCCCGAGGCGATCTACGAAGACGCGGGCGTCGACGCGGTGTTGATCGCGGCCGTTCCCGACCAGCGTGCGGCGCTCGCCATCGCGGCGATGGAGGCGGGCAAGGACGTGATGGTGGACAAGCCCGGCTGCACCACGCCCGCACAGTTGGCGGCGCTGCGCAAGTGCGTGGCGCGCACCGGTCGCATCTGGTCGATCGATTTCTCCGAGCGTTTCGAGGTGCCGGCCGTGGCGCGTGCCGGCGAGTTGATCCGGGCCGGGGAGATCGGCAGGGTCGTGCACACCGTGGGCCTCGGGCCGCACCGGCTGAACCGCCACCTGCGCCCCGCGTGGTTCTTCGAGCGCGAACGCTACGGCGGCATCCTGTGCGACATCGCCTCGCACCAGATCGACCAGTTCCTGTTCTTCACCGCCAGCCGCGACGCCGAGATCGTGACCAGCACGGTCGGGAACTTCGCCAATCCGGGCGACCCGGGGCTCGAGGATTTCGGCGAGATACTGCTGCGCGGCGACGACGGCGCGAGCGGCTACATCCGCGTCGACTGGTACACGCCCGACGCATTGCCCACCTGGGGCGACGGTCGGCTGACCGTGCTCGGCACGGGCGGTTACATCGAGCTGCGCAAGTACGTGGACATTGCCGGGCGGGCGGGCACCGATCACCTGTTCCTGGTCAACGGGGGCCGCTGCGAGCACATCGACGCCGCCGGCGCGCCGCTGACGTACTACGCCGACCTGGTGCACGACATTCGCCACCGCACCGCCACCGCCATGGCGCAGGAGCACGTCTTCAGGGTCACCGAGCTGGCGCTGCAGGCGCAGGCCGGGGCGACCCGGGTGGGCCATCTTGCCTGAGGCGCGCCGCCACCGGGTGGCCGTGGCGGGGGCCGGTGTCGGTCGCGCCCACGTGCAGGCCTACCTCGATCTCGCCGCGCGCTTCGAGGTGGCGCTGGTGTGCGACCTCGACCCCGCGCGGGCGGCGGAGGTCGCCGCGCTCGCCGGTTGCGAGAGCTGCCCGGACTACCGCGAAGCCCTGCTGCGCGCCGACGTCGACGTGCTCGACGTGTGCCTGCCCCCGCACCTGCATTGCGAGGCGACGCTGGCCGCGCTGGCGGCGGGAAAACACGTGGTGTGCGAGAAGCCGCTGGCGACTTCGCTCGCCGAAGCCGACCGCATGCTCGACGCCGCCGCGGCGGCCGGGAGGGTGCTCGCGCCCGTGTTCCAGTACCGCTACGGCACCGGCTTTCGCACGCTGCTGCACCTCGTGCGCAGCGGCTTCGCCGGGCGCGCGCTGGTGGCGACCCTGGAGACCCACTGGGATCGCGGCGCCGACTACTACGCGGTGCCGTGGCGCGGCACCTGGGCCGGCGAGCACGGCGGCGCGATCCTCGGTCACGCCATTCACGCCCACGACCTGCTGTGCACCGCCCTCGGCGCGGTCCGCCGCGTGTTCGCCCTCACCGCCACCCGGGTCAACCCGGTCGAAGTGGAGGACTGCGCGGCGCTGGTTTTCGAGACGGCGAGCGGCGCGCTGGTGACCTCGTCGGTGACGCTGGGGGCGGCAGGGAACCTGTCGCGGCTGCGCCTGTGTTTCGAGCACTTCAGCGCCGAGAGCGGGCTGGCCCCCTACCACCCGGGCGGCGAGGGCTGGACGTTCACCGCCCGCGACCCCGCCCGCCAGGCCGAGCTCGACCGGGCGTCGAAGCAAGCCGCGGCCGTTGCGCCCGGGTTCGCGGGGCTGCTGGCGGAGCTGGCGCTGGCCCTCGACGGACGACCCGCCGAGCTGGTCAGTGCCGCCGAGGCGCGCGGCTCGATCGAGCTGGCGACGGCGATCTACCGCTCGGCGCGCAGCGGGGCTGCGGTGACCTTGCCGCTCGGCGTGAGCGATGCCGATTACGAAGGCTGGGCACCGCGCCCGGCCCACGGTGTGACCGCGTGACGGCCGGTCGGGCACGCGCACTACCAGGACAACCGGGACCGGCAACACAGGAGGAGAGCGTGACTACACCCATCAGGATATCTGCAACCATCCGCGCGGCGTTCGGCGCCGGCGTGCTGGGCGCGGCGCTGCTGGCCGGCCAGGCGCTGGCGCAGACCGAAGTGCGCATCACCTGGTACAACGACGGCAACGAGGGCGAAGTGCTGCGCGAGCTGCTCGATCGTTTCGAGCAGCGCAACGCCGACATCAAGGTCGTGCTGGACACCGTGGCCTACAAGGCGATCCTCGAGAGCCTGCCGGTGCAGCTCGCCGCCGGGCAGGGGCCGGACATGGCGCGCGTGACGGACCTCGGCGGGCTGTCCAAGCACTACCTGGACCTGCGCTCGCACCTCGCCGACCCCGGTTACTGGGAAGCCAACTTCGGCCCGTTCCTCAAGTGGCTGCGCCAGCCCGGGGACTCGCGCTCGATTCCCGGCTTCATGACCCAGCTGACCGTCACCGGGCCTTACGTCAACAAGACACTGTTCGATCAGGCCGGCGTGGCGCTCCCCGCCAGCGGCTCGACCTGGGACGACTATGCACGGGCCGCGAACAAGGTCGCCAAGGCGCTCGACATCCCCATCCCGCTCGCCTTCGACCGCTCCGGGCACCGCGTCTCGGGCCCGGCGATCTCCATGGGCGCGAAGTTCTTCGACGCCAACGGCGAGCCCGCCCTGATCGACGCCGGCTTCAAGGCCATGGCGCAGCGGCTCTACGACTGGCACCAGGACGGCACCATGGCGAAGGAGCTGTGGGGGTCGGTGTCCGGCTCCACCTACGTCGGTGCGAACGAGGATTTCGCCAACGCCAAGGTGGTCATGTACATGAGCGGCTCGTGGCAGATCTCGCAGTTCTCCAAGCAGATCGGCGATGCGTTCGACTGGTGGGCCGTGCCCGCGCCGTGCGGGCCCGCTGCCTGCACCGGGATGCCGGGTGGCGCCGCGCTGGTCGCGCTGAAGACGGCGAAGAACCCCAAGGCCGTGGCCCGGGTCATGGAGTACCTGTCGAGCGAGGCCGTCCTGAACGAGTTCTACGGGCGCACCCTGTTCGTGCCGGGACACATCGGCCTGTCGGCCAAGGGCGTCGATTTCCGCACCGACAACCCGCTCGCCAAGCATGCGCTGCAGACCTTCGCCGGCGCCGTGCCGAACATCTCGCCCATCGCCTTCGACCTGCAGGGCTACGTCTACAACCGCGTGATGTTCAACGCCATCATCAGTCGCATCGGGCAGGCCATCGTCGGCGAGATGAGCCTCGACGAGGCCTACAAGCGCATGGAAAGCGACATCAGGCAGCAGATCGAGGAGAAGAAACGCGGCGGCTGACGGCTTGACGAAGCACCGCCCGCCGCCGTTTCGCGCGCGGCGCTCGCGCGCTCACGATCGTGTGTGGGCCGGTGTCCGGACGGGCCCAGCGGGGAAGCACGGGCAGGCCGGTGCGCGATGCCACCGGGGCGGCCGGATGAGTCCGCACCGACCCGCCCCGGGCGCTCCGGGATGAGCGAAGCGAGGCCCGGGCTGCGCGAGTCGGCGGCGGCGCTGCTCGCCTGGCCGCTGCGCCAGACGATGCGCCTGCTCGAGGGGCCGATGCGCCTGGCGCAACGCCTGTTCGGCATCCGCGGCATGCCCTACGTGTTCCTGTTGCCGAACCTGGTGTTCTTCGGCACCTTCGTGGTGGTGCCGCTGTTCATCAACTTCGCCTACTCCGTGTCCGGCGGCACCGAACTCTATCTCGAGAACCGCCCGTCGGTGGGCGCCGAGCAGTACGCCTACCTGTTCGATTGCGACAACGCGCTCGACGTCTCGACCTGCCGCGAGGACCGGTTCTGGCGCGGCATCTACAACACCCTCACGTTCGTCACCTTCCAGGTCGGGTTCATGGTGCTGTTCTCGCTGGTCACCGCCCTGGTCCTCAACCGCCCGATCCGGGCGCGGGGCTTTTTCCGCTCGGTGTACTTCTTCCCGGTGCTGCTCTCGCCGGTGGTGGTGGCGCTGATCTGGAAGTGGATCCTGCTGCGCGACGGGTTGCTGAACGCGGCCATCACCGGGCTCGGCGGTGAGCGCATCCTGTTCTTCGTCGATCCGACCTGGGCGATGTTCTGGGCGATCTTCGTGTCCATCTGGGCGCACATGGGCTTCTACACGCTGATCCTGCTGGCCGGGCTGCAGGCCATCCCACCGGACCTCTACGAGGCCGCGGAGATGGACGGCACGCGCCCCGCGCGCGTGTTCTGGCGCATCACCCTGCCGTTGCTGTGGCCGAACCTGCTGGTGGTGATCGTGCTGGCTCTGATCAAGGGCGTGCAGACCTTCGACGAGGTGTTCGTGCTCACCGGCGGCGGTCCCGGCACCGCCACCCAGTTCATCGTGCAGTACATCTACGACACGGGCTTTGCCAGCCAGATCCAGAACTTCGGACTCGCCGCCGCGGCTTCCGTGGTGCTGGGCACGGTGCTGCTGGTGCTCACCCTTTTGCAGCTCTACCTCGGCCAGCGCCGGGAGGCGCGGTGAGCGCCGTGGCGTCCTTCCTGGCGCGGCGCCGCGAGCGCGCCAGCTGGCACTGGACGGACGTGTTCAGCTACGTCTACCTGGCGCTCGGCGTGGTGCTGATGTTCGGGCCCGTGGTGTGGCTGGTGCTGTCGTCGTTCAAGACCCAGGCGGCGCTGCTCGAGTTCCCGCCGACCTTCCTGCCGCTCGGCCAGATCGAGGTCGAGGTGGCGGGCTACGACAAGCCGCTGCCGCTCTACCGGGTCGAGACGCAGGACGGCACGGTGCGCGAACTCGCCCAGATCCGGCGCATCGGCATCGTCGCGCACATGGTCGACCCGGCGGCGCCCGGTGAGCGCCTCGAGGTGCCGATCAGGAACCGCGAGCCGGTGCGCGAGTTCCGCCTGGCGTGGGAGAACTACCTCAGGCCCCTGGAGCAGTTCAACTTCGTGGGCTACCTGTGGAACTCGGTGGTGGTCACCGTGGTGGCGACGCTCATCACGCTGCTGATCAACTCGATGGCCGCCTACGGGCTCGCGATCTACGAGTTCAAGGGCCGCGCGCTTGCGCTCGGGTTCGTGATCGGCACCCTGATGATCCCGATCACCGTGATCCTGGTGCCGGTGTACCTGGTGGTCACCGAACTCGGCATGGTCAACAGCCTGTGGGGCGTCATCCTGCCCGGTGCCGCGACGCCCACCGGCGTGTTCCTGCTGCGCCAGTACATGCTCACCATCCCCCGCGACCTGATCGAGGCCGCGCGCATGGACAAGGCCAGCGAATGGGCGATCTACTGGCGCGTCGTGCTGCCCCTGGCGCTGCCGGCCATCGCGGTGCTCGCGATCTTCTCGATCATGTGGCGCTGGAACGATTTCCTCTGGCCGCTGATCGTCCTGAACCGGTCCGAGGTCTACACTCTGCAGGTCGGGCTCAACGCGTTCCAGGGCGAGCTTGACGTGCAGTGGCACTACGTCCTGGCAATGACCGTGGTCACCCTGATCCCGGTGGTGCTGGTCTTTGCCTTCCTGCAGAAATTCATCACCACCGGCATCGCGTCGTCGGGCATGAAATGAGCCGCCCGCTGATTTTCCTGGACCCGTATCCCCGCACCGAGGAAATGGTCTACACCCGCGACACCGCGGCCGCGCTGGACCGGCTTGGCCACGTGGTCACCCATTTCGGCGCCCGCGCGCCCGACGAGCTGGTCGAAGAATTGCTGCCGCGGGTCGAAATCATCATCGGCCAGACGGCGATGTCCGCCGAACGCCTCGACCGCGCGCCGAAGCTGCGCGCGATCCTGAACGTCAAGGCGAACTGGGAGCCCAATATCGACTACGACGCCGCCCAGGCCCGCGGCATCCATGTGCTATCGG
>JBFJWO010000159.1:0-10040 GCA_041623575.1 Gammaproteobacteria bacterium | reverse complement strand
CTCGACGTACCAGTCCATACTCAGCAGCTCGCCGTCGCTCGCCACCTTGCCTTCGGGCACCACCACTTCGCCGGCCTGGTTCTTGACCGGCCCGCTGAAGGGGTGGATGGCACCGGAGATGATCCCGGCCACCGTGGCCTTGGCGTCGGAGACCACCGCCAGCGGGATGGCTTCGTTGTAAGGCGCCATTTCCACCATGCCGGTGTTGAGCCCGCCCCAGGTGTCGCCGGACTTCCAGGTGCCGTCCAGCACGTCTTTGGCGCGTTGCACGTAGTAGCCGTCCCAGTTGTCGATGATCGCGGTCAACTGGGCCTTGGGGGCGAACTTGCGCATGTCCGAAGCCTGCCCGACCGCCCACACGCCGCGCGCTTCGGCCACCTGCAGCGGTGCCGGCGAGTCGGTGTGCTGCAGGATCACGTCGGCACCCTGGTCGATCAGCGCCTTGGCCGCATCGCCTTCCTTGCCCGGGTCGTACCAGGTGCTGACCCACACCACCTTGACGGTGGCGTCGGGGTTGACGCTGCGCAGCGCCTGCGTGAAGGAATTGATGCCGCGCACCACTTCGGGGATCGGGAACGAGCCGATGTAGCCGATCACGTTCGACTTGGTCATGCGCCCGGCGATGCGCCCGGCGACGTAGCGACCCTCGTAGAAGCGCGCCATGTAGGTGCTGAGGTTGGGCGCGCGCTTGTAGCCCGTGGCGTGCTCGAAGTACACCTTGGGGAAACGTTTCGCGACCTTCACCGTCGGGTTCATGTAGCCGAACGAGGTCGTGAAGATCAGCCGGTGGCCGCTGCTGGCCAACTGGCGAATGACGCGTTCGGCGTCCTGCCCCTCGGGCACGCTTTCCACGAAAGTGGTCGCGACCCGTCCGCCCAGGGCCTTTTCGATCGCCAGGCGGCCGACGTCGTGGCGATAGGTCCAGCCGTGGTCGCCGATCGGTCCGACGTACACGAACCCGACCTTGAGTTCCTGCGCCTGGGCCAGGCCGGCGGCCGAGACGAGTGCCGCACCGAGCACCGCGCCGGCGAGTTTGGTTGCGAATTGCATGACTGCTCCTCCTGTGGATGATCGTCTGTGTTGTCGAACTGCCCGGCCGGGCCCCGCCCGTGGCGTGCGCCGCCGCCCGCCACCGCGCCTCATGCGCTCGGGTGAAACACTTTACCAATACATGCCGGTGCATTCAGCCGCACCTTGGCCTGGTCGCGCGAGATCAGCACCAGCACCAGGATGGTGATCAGGTAGGGCAGCATCGACAACACCTGCGAGGGCACCTCCACCCCGATCCCCTGGGCGTGCAGCTGCAGGATGGTCACCGCGCCGAACAGGTACGCCCCGGCCAGCACCCGCAACGGTCGCCAGGTGGCGAACACCACCAGCGCGAGCGCGATCCAGCCACGCCCCGCGGTCATGTTCTCGCCCCACATCGGGGTGTAGGAAAGCGACAGGAAGGCACCGGCCAGGCCGCACATCGCGCCGCCGAACAGCACCGCGAGGTAGCGCACCAGCACCACCGGGTGGCCGATCGCGTGAGCGGCGTCGTGCGAATCGCCCACCGCGCGCAGCACCAGGCCAGCGCGCGTGCGATACAGGAACCAGGCCACCGCGCCGACCATGATCACCGACAGGTACACCAGCGCGTCGTGGGCGAACAGCAACGGTCCCAGCACCGGGATCGCAGCGAGTCCCGGGATCGCGAGTTTCGGCAACGCCTCCACCGGCGTGCCGACGAACGGTTGGCCGAGCAACGCGCTGAAGCCCACGCCGAACAGCGTCAGCGCCAGCCCCGTCGCGACCTGGTTGGCCAGCAGGGTCAGGGTGATGAACGCGAACAGCGCCGACATGGCGGCCGCGCCCAGCACCGCCGCCAGGATGCCGAGGGTCGCGCTGCCGCTCAGCGTGGTGACCGCGAAGCCGACCACCGCGCCGACCAGCATCATGCCCTCGACACCGAGGTTGAGCACGCCCGATTTCTCCACCACCAGCTCGCCGGTGGCGGCGAACAGCAGCGGCGTGGCGGCGCTGATCACCGTCAGCACCACCGAGACGAAGACCAGGTCCGGGCTCATGCGCCCTGCTCCGCGCGCTCGCCACCCTCGGCGACCGTCGCCGGGCGCGCGATGGCCGGCGCACCGAAGCGCACGCGGTAGCGGATCAGCACGTCGCTGGCCAGCAGGAAGAACAGGATCATGCCCTGGAACACGCCGGTGATGCCCTGCGGCAGGCCGAGCTCGATCTGCGCCGTCTCGCCGCCGAGGTACGACAGCGCCAGCACCAGCGCCGCGAACAGGATCCCGAGCGGGTGCAGGCGCCCGAGGAAGGCGACGATGATCGCGGTGAAGCCGTAGCCCGGCGACACCACCGGCAGCAACTGCCCGATCGGCCCCGCCACCTCGACGATGCCGGCGAGCCCCGCCAGCCCGCCCGCGATCAGCAGCGTGACCCACACCATGCGCCGGCGTGCAAAGCCGGCGTAGCCCGCCGCCTGCGGTGCCATGCCGACCACCTTGACCTGGAATCCGAGCAGGGTGCGCGCGAGCACGAACCAGGCGAGCGCGACCGCGAACAGCGCGAGCAAGCCCCCGAGGTGCAGGCGCGTGCCGTCCCACAGCACCGGCAGCAGCGCCGCTTCGCCGAACAGCACCGACTCGGGGAAGTTGTAGCCCGCCGGGTCTTTCCACGGCCCGTGCACCAGCGTGCTCAGCAACAGGGTCGCGACGTAGGTGAGCATCAGGCTGGTCAGGATCTCGTTGGCGTCGTAGCGGGTCTTGAGGAACGCCGGGATGGCCGCCCAGGCCATGCCGCCGAGGACGCCCGCGATCAGCATCAACGGCAGCGTGAGTGCCTGCACCAACGCGCTCTCCGTGCCGTGCAGGAAGATGGCCAGCCCGCCGCCGAAAACCGCGCCGAGCGTCAACTGGCCTTCCGCGCCGATGTTCCACACGTTGGCGCGAAAGCCGATCGCAAGCCCCACCGCGCACAACACCAGCGGCGTGGCCTTGACCAGCAGTTCGGTGAAGCCGTAGAGGTCGGCCACCGGGCGGACGAAAAAGGTGTAGAGGGCCGTGCCCGGCGAATGCCCCATGAACCAGAAGATCACCGCGCCGGTCACCAGCGTGGCCGCCACGGCGATCAGCGGCGTGGTCCAGGTCAGCAGCCTGGAAGGTTCCTTGCGCGGCTCAAGCCTCGGCAGCATGCGCTTGCCCCCCGGGGTCGTCGATGTCGTGCAGGCCGGCCATCAGCATGCCAAGTTGCCCGGCGTCGACCGCGGCGCGCGGCTGCGCGGCGGACAGCCGCCCGCCGCTGATGACCGCCACCCGATCGCTGACGGCGAGCACCTCGTCGAGGTCCTGGGAAATTAGCAGGATCCCGGTACCCGTCTCGGTCAGGTCGAGCAGCGCCTGGTGGATCGCCGCGGCCGCCCCGGCGTCGACACCCCAGGTGGGCTGGGCGACGATCAGCAGCCGCGGCGCCTGGCGCACCTCGCGCCCGACGATGAATTTCTGCAGGTTGCCGCCGGAGAGGCTGCCGGCCACGTGCCCGACGCCCGGCGTGCGCACGTCGAACTGCTCGACGACGCCGGCGGCTTCGCGTTCGGCGCCGGCGTAGTCGATCACGCCCAGGCGAATCAGGCCGTGACGCCGGTAGCCCGAGAGCAAGGTGTTGTCGACCAGCGACATCTCCGGCACCGCGCCGTGGCCCAGGCGCTCCTCGGGCACGAAGGCGAGACCGAGCGCGCGCCGCGCGCCGGCGTCGAGTTGCCCGCACGGCGTGCCGCAGATGGTGATCTGGTCGTTGTCGGCCAGCGGCGTTTCCCCGGACAGCGCCGCGAGCAGTTCCGCCTGCCCGTTGCCGGCAACGCCGGCGATGCCCAGGATCTCGCCGCCGTGCACGGCCAGCGAGATGTTGTAGAGGTCGGTGCCGAACTGGTCGTCGGCCGGCAGGTCGAGCGTGTGCACCTCGAGGCGTACTTCGCCGGGCACGGCAGCGGCGCCGCGCACGGCCGGCTGCAGTTCCTCGCCGATCATCATCTCGGCCAGGCTGTGCGCGGTCTCCTGGCGCGGGTCGCAACTGGCCACCACGCGGCCGCCGCGCATGATCGTCGCGGTGTCGCACAGGGCCTGGATCTCGTAGAGCTTGTGACTGATGTAGAGCACCGCGCAACCCTCGGCGGCCAGCCTGCGGAGCGTCGCGAACAGCTTCTCCGTCTCCTGCGGCGTGAGCACCGAAGTGGGCTCGTCCATGATCAGCAGCTTGGGTTCCTGCAGCAGGCAGCGCACGATCTCGATACGCTGGCGCTCGCCGACCGACAGGGTGTAGACATGGCGGTCGGGGTCGAGCGGCAGGCCGTAGTCGGCGGAGACCGTGACGATGCGTTCACGCAACGCCGCCATGTCCGGCGCGTCGTCGAGACCGAGCGCGATGTTCTCGGTGACGCTGAGGGCGTCGAACAGCGAGAAGTGCTGGAACACCATGCCGATCCCGAGGCGGCGGGCCGCGTGCGGGCTGGGCACGTCCACGCGCTCGCCCTGCCAGTGGATCGCCCCGGCGTCCGGGTGCAGCACACCGTAGATGATCTTGACCAGCGTGCTCTTGCCCGCACCGTTCTCGCCGAGCAGCGCGTGGATGCTGCCCGGGGCGACCTCGACGTCGACCTGCTGGTTGGCGAGCACCCCGGGGAAGGCCTTGTCGATCCCCTGCAGTGACAGTAGCGGCGTGTTGCTCATGGTTGTTGTTGTTCTGTCCTGGTGGATCGGCGCCCGCAGCCCTCGTCAGGCCCTGCCCGCGGCGCGCGCGGGCGCTTCGCCGCGCGGGTCATTCTGCGCGCTCGAGGCGCGTTTGTCTCGCACCCGCCCGCGCTCCAGCAGCAACTGGGCGGCTGCCGAGGCGGCGATCTCCGCCGGTCGTTTGCCGGCCAGGCCGGGGATGCCGATCGGGCACACCAGGCGCGGCAGCGCATCGGCGAGTCCGCGCTCACGCAGGCGCCGGTGGAAGCTGCGGCGCTTGGACAGCGACCCGATGAGGCCGACGAAACGCGGCCCGGCGGGGCCCAGCAACGCGGCACACAGCTCGAGGTCCAGCGCATGGCTGTGCGTCATAACCAGCGCGAACGCGTCGCGTGGCACCTTGCGCGCCTCGCTCACGGGTTCGCCGGTAACGCGAACGCGCACCCCGGGCGCGGTGCGCGGCGGGAAAGCTTCGGCGCGCTGATCGACCCAGGTCAGGCGGCAACGCAACGGTTCCAGCGCCTGCGCGAGTGCGCGCGCCACGTGCCCGGCGCCGAACAGCCACAACGCGAAATCGTAAGCCCGCAGGTTCTCCACGAGGCGCACCGGCACCGCCTCGCTCAGCACTTGCGCCCCGTCCCGGTCCGCACCGGCCTCGTGCACCCGAGTCTGCGCGACGCCGGCGCCAAGGCGCGTGTGCAACGACGCCGAGCCCGTGTCCTGCAGGCATTGCGCCAGCGCCGACGCCCACTCCGGTGTGCCGTCGAGGGACTGGTAGACGAGCGTCACCACGCCGCCGCAGCACTGCCCGACGGAGGGGCCGAGCGGATAGTCCACGCGATCCCACGCCGGGGACCGACTGCCGGCCGCGATCATCCGGCGCGCGCGGTGCAACGCCACGTGCTCCAGTTGCCCGCCGCCGATGCTGCCGGCCTGGGTGTGCTCCTCGACCAGCATGCAGGCACCGGCCTCGCGCGGGCCGGACCCGCGCACGGCGGCTACGACGACCCGCACCGCGCGCTCTGCCTGCGCCAGCGCCAGCAACCGCTCGAGCCAGGGTTCGCTCATGGCCGCGCCCGCAGCGCTTCGAGCGCGAGCAGCACCCGTTCGGGCGTGGCCGGCGCGTCGAGTGGCGGCAGCGCCCGATAGTCGGCCACGCTCGCCAGGGCGTCGGTGAGGGCGCAGAACGCGGAAATGGCCAGCATCAGCGGGGGCTCGCCGACGGCCTTGGATCGGTAGATGGCGTTCTCACGGTTGCGCCCGCGCTCCCAGATGCGCGCGTTGAAGGCCTCGGGCACGTCGCTCGCGACCGGGATCTTGTAAGTCGAGGGCGCATGGGTGCGCAACCGCCCGGCCTCGTCCCACCACAACTCCTCGCTGGTGAGCCAACCGTAGCCCTGCACGAACCCGCCTTCGATCTGGCCCATGTCGACGGCCGGGTTGAGGGAGCGCCCGACGTCGTGGAGGATGTCGACGCGCTGCAGGCGGTGCTCGCCGGTCAGGGTGTCCACCAGCACCTCGCTCACCGCCGCGCCGTAGGCGAAATAGTAAAACGGCCGGCCGCGCGCGGCGGCGCGGTCCCAGTGGATCTTCGGCGTCTTGTAGAACCCCGCCGCCGACAGCGGGACGCGGTCGAGGTAGGCCAGCTTCACCAGCTCGTCGAAGCTCAGGCGGTGCTCGCCCGCGCACACCCGGTTGGGCTCGAAACGCACCGCCCGGCCCGGCACGCCGAAGTGCGCCGCGGCGAAGCGCGCCAAACGCCGCCTGATCGTGCGCGCGGCCTCCTGCGCGGCCTTGCCGTTGAGGTCCGATCCGCTCGAGGCGGCGGTGGCGGAGGTGTTCGGGACCTTGCCGGTGCTGGTGGCGGTGATGCGCACCCGTTCGAGGTCGATCTGCAACTCCTCGGCCACCACCTGGGCCACCTTGATCATCAACCCCTGGCCCATTTCCGTGCCGCCGTGGTTCAACTGCACGCTGCCGTCGGTGTAGACATGCAGCAGCGCGCCGGCCTGGTTCAGGTGGGTGGTGGTGAAGGAGATCCCGAACTTGACCGGGGTCAGGGCGATGCCGCGCTTGAGCACGGTGCTCCCGCGATTGAACGCGCGGGCGGCCGCGCGACGCTCGTCGTAGTCGGACTCCTTGCGCAGCGCGTCCATCAGCGCCGGCAGCACGTTGTCCTCGACCTTCATGTGGTACGGCGTGACGTCGCGCCCGGCGCCACCGTACAGGTTCGCGCGGCGCACCGCGAGCGGGTCGAGGCCCAGGTCGAAAGCGATCGCGTCCATCACGCGCTCGATGCCCAGCATGCCCTGCGGGCCGCCGAAACCGCGGAACGCGGTGTTCGAAACGGTGTGCGTGCGCCAGCGATGGGAATCGATGCGCACCTGGTCGAGGTAGTAGCCGTTGTCGGCGTGGAACATTGCGCGGTCGCAGATCGCCCCGGACAGGTCGGCCGAGTACCCGCAGCGCGCGGACTGCTCGAAGGCGATGCCGAGGATCCGACCCGCGTCGTCGAACCCGACTTCGTAGTCGATGCGGAAATCGTGACGCTTGCCGGTCATCAGCATGTCGTCGTCGCGATCGAGGCGCAGCTTTGCCGCGCGACCGGTTCGTTGCGCGACCAACGCCGCGATGGCGGCGATCAGCGCCGGCTGGGTCTCCTTGCCGCCGAAGCCCCCGCCCATGCGTCGAACCTCGACCGTTACCGCGTGGCTCGGCCGGCCGAGCACGCCGGCCACCAGGTGCTGCACCTCAGAGGGGTTCTGGGTGGAACTGTGCACGACCACGTCGCCGTCCTCGCCGGGCAACGCCAGGGCGACCTGCCCTTCGAGGTAGAAATGGTCCTGCCCGCCGACCCGCAACGTCCCCGCGAGGCGACGGGGCGCCTCGGCCAGCGCCTGCTCGGCATCGCCGCGCGCCATGCGGTAACTGTCCAGCACGCGCGTGCCGGCGGCGCGGGCGGTATCGATGTCGACGATCGGCTTGCGCGGCTCGTAGTCGACCCGCGCGAGGCGCGCCGCGTGCCGGGCGCTGCGTAGGTCTTCGGCCGCCACCGCGAACAACGACTGGCCCGCGTAGAGCACTTCGTCGGCGGCGAACACCGGGTCGTCGCCGAAGATCGGGCTCACGTCGTTCTTGCCGGGGATGTCCGCGGCCGCGACGACGTCGACCACACCGGGCGCCGTGCGCACCGCGCTGAGGTCGAGGCCGCGCAGGCCGGCATGGGCTTCGCTGCTCTGCGCCACGTAGACGTGCAACAGGCCCGGCGGCTCGGGCAGGTCGTCGATATAGCGGGCCTCGCCGGTGACGTGCTTGCGCGCGCTGTCGTGCTCCAGCGCCTCGCGCACCCCGCCGGAGATACGATCGGCCGGGCGCTTCTTGCGCGTGCGATCAAGCATGGCTGGCCTCCCGGTCGCCGACCAGTCGGGTGGCGACCTCGGCGTCGCCCAGTTCGAGTGCCAGCCGCCGCAGCAGGTTACCGGCGACCAGCGAACGGTAGCGCGCGCTGGCCCGCCAGTCGCTGAGCGGCTGGAAATCCTCCGCCAGCGCGGCGGCCGCCTCCGCCGCGCTGGACGCCGACAAAACCTTGCCGGTCAACGCGCGCTCGGCGCCGGGCGCGCGCTTGGGCACACCCGCCATGCCGCCGTAGGCGAGGCGCGCCTGCTCGACCACGCCCGCCGCGTCGAGGCGTAGCCAGAACGCGCCGCAGAGCGCACTGATGTCCTGGTCGAAGCGTTTGGACACCTTGTAGGTGCGCAGATGCTCGCGCTGGCCCAGGCGCGGGACGGTGATCCGTTCGACGAACTCGCCCGGCACACGGTCCTGGCGCCCGTAGTCCAGGAAAAAATCCTCGATCGGCAGGCTGCGGCGCGCATCGCCGTGGCGCAGGTGCAACGTCGCACCCAGTGCGATCAGCACCGGCGGTGTATCGCCGATCGGCGACCCGTTGGCGACATTGCCGCCGAGCGTGCCGGCGTTACGCACCTGGGTGGCGCCGAGTCGGCGCAGCAGTTCGCCGAAGTCCGGGTAGTGCTCGGCGAGCACCGGCCAGGCGTCGGTGTAGGTGGCTGTGGCGCCCACGTCGATGCGATCGGGGTGGACTTCGAGCGTGGCGAGATCGCGCACGTTGCCTACGTAGATGACGGTGTCCAGCACCCGGTGCTGCTTGGTCACCCACAAGCCGACGTCCGTGGCGCCGGCCACCACCGTTGCCTGCGGGTGCGCGGCGTAGAGGCGGGCCAGCGCATCGGCCGTGTGCGGTGCAAAGTACCGGCGTCCGCGGTGTTCGACGGCGAGCGTGTCCTGCGCCGCGATGGCTTCGAGGCGCGCGCGCGTCTCGACGGCGCCCGCGCTGAACGCGTCCTCCGCCGGTCGGGCGAGCACCCGGCGCGCGGCGCGCACGATCGGCACGTAGCCCGTGCAACGGCAAAGGTTTCCTGCCAGCTGGTCGTCGATGGCCTGGCGCCCGCTGCCGGCGCCTTCGTGCCAGGCGGCAAACAGCATCATCACGAACCCCGGTGTGCAGAACCCGCACTGGGAGCCGTGCTCCTCGACCAGCGCCTCTTGCACGGGGTGCAGGTCGTCGCCGCGCGCGAGGTCCTCGACGGTGATCAGCTGTTTGCCGTCGAGCGCGCCGAGCAGCTGGATACAGGAATTGACCGCCCGGTAGCGCAGCGGCGCGGCGCCGTTGCCGGGCGGCGACGGTTCTGCGACCACGACGGTGCACGCACCGCAATCGCCCTCCGCGCACCCTTCCTTGGTGCCGCAGCGACGCAGGTCGCCGCGCAGGTACTCGAGCACCGTAAGGGTCGGGTCGAAGCCGCCGACGGTCTGGACTTCGCCGTCGAGGAGGAAACGGACGTGGTCTCGCATCGCGCTCACGCGCGCGAACGCCCGGCGCCACCGGAGCGGCCGCTGAGACGACCCGTGGCTCCCGCTTGTGTCTCCGCTCCCCGCATGTCGCTGCAGTCGATGGTGCTGTTCTCGCTCCACGGCGCACGCCGTTCGCGTAACTATACCGCTTCTGGCCCCGGCGCCAACCTCCGCTCGGCGGCCGGGGCGTGGCACAGGTGCTCGCTCCTGAAGCGTCACCGCCGTCGTTGTTTCCCGTTAGTGAGAACTCACAAGAAAAAGATTTCGTTACCTTATGTTTTCTAAAGAATAGTTTTTTCAAGAACGCATCAGGAAAGCGTCTGTGGGCGGGTGTTCCGACTGCCAGTGGCGGGCAATGTCGAGACGGCGCGCGAACCACACCCCGTCGTGCCCCTGGGCGTGGTCGAGAAAGCGTTCGAGGCCCGCCAGGCGCCCCGGGCG
>JBFJWO010000158.1:0-10101 GCA_041623575.1 Gammaproteobacteria bacterium | reverse complement strand
GGTCGATGACCCCGTAGAGCAGGTCGATCAGCAGGTTGATGCCGGCATAGAAGCCCGTGAACAGCAGCACGATGGCCATCGTCACCGGGTAGTCGCGGGCCAGGATCGAATCGATGGCCATGCGCCCGAGACCGGGGATGTTGAACACGATCTCGACCACGAAGGTGCCGCTCAGCAGCCCGCCGAAGATGATGCCCACCGTGGTGAGCAGCGGCACCAGGGTGTTGCGCAGGGCGTGGCGAAAGATCACCAGGCGCTCGCGCAGGCCCTTGGCGCGGGCGGTACGGATGTAGTCCTGCTGCAGCACTTCCAGCATGTAGGTGCGGCTCAGGCGCGCGATGTACGCCGTCGGCGGGATCGCCAGCACGATCACCGGCATTACCGCGCGCTCCAGGGTGCCCCAGCCGGCCACGGGCAGCAGGTTGAGCTGCACCGCCAGCACGTAGATCAGGAACGAGGACATGGCGAAGTTCGGGATCGAGATCGCCGCCACCAGCACGAAGATGATCGAGGTGTCGGTGAGCGTGTTGCGCCGCAACGCCGCCACCGTGCCGAGCACGATGCCGAGCGGCAGGGCGATGCCGATGGCGGACAGCGCCAGCACCGGGCTGATGGCGAGCCCCGGCGCGATGACGTCGATGACCGGCGTGTTGGCGAACCGGAAGCTCAGCCCGAAGTCGCCCTGCAGGACCCCGAGCACGTAGTCGACGAACTGCTCGAACAGCGGGCGGTCGAGCCCGTATTCCGCGCGCAGCCGCGCTTCGAGCTCGAGGTCGCCGGACTGATCGCTCAGCAGCGTGCTGATCGGGTCGCCCGGCACGAACTGGTTGGCGATGAACGTCAGCACCAGCGCCACGAACAGCACCGGCACCAGTCCCAATGCGCGGCCCAGCGCGTATTTCAGCATGGCTCGGCCGGTTCCTGCCTCACGGGGGCGTGTATCACGCGGAGACTCGCGCGGTCCGGGCGCTCAGCGACGACCCGGCCGCCCCCGCCGCGGCGGGCGACCGGGATCTCGACAGCGTCCTCGCCGGGGGCGCGCCTAGTTGACCGCCACTTCGGCAAACGGCAGGAAGCGGAACGGCGTCAGGTGCACACCGGTGACGTTCGGCTTGATCACCGCGATCTGCATGCGCGCGGGCAGCGGGCAGGTGCCCCAGTCGTCCATCAGCACCTTCTCGGCCTGGTGGTAGAGCTTGTAGCGCGCCTGCTCGTCCGCCGTCATCTGCGCCTTGTCGATCAACGCGTCGTACTCGGCGCTTTGCCAGCGTGAGCGGTTGTACTTGCTCGGCCCGTACCAGACCTGCGAGAGGAAATAGAGCGCGTCCGGGTAGCCCGCGGTCCAGCCCCACGGGAACAGCGCCACCTCGCCGGCGTTCATGTTCTTGATGTGGCTGCCGCGTTCGACCACCTGCACCTCGACGGGCATGCCGAGCACGGTCTTGAACTGGTTGGCGTAGTAGGCGATCTCGTCCTTGAACGGCGGCGTGGAGGTGACCTGGACCGGGGGCAGGCCCTGGCCGCGCGCGTAGCCCGCCTGCGCCAGCAGGTCCTTGGCGCGCTGCGGGTCGTAGGGTAGGGGCGCGATGTCCGGGTTGTAGCCCGCCACGCCCGGCGTGATCTGCCCGTACAGAGCGTAGGCGGCGCCCCCGTAGAGGCCCTTGATCATGGCCTGGCGGTCGATGCTGATGCACATCGCCTCGCGCACCCGCTTGTCGCGGAACGGCGAGTACTTGGTCTGGTTGAGCCCGAGGTAGCGGATCTGCGCGGCCGGGACCAGTTTCGTCTCCGCCTTCAGCTTCGGGTTCTTGAGCACCCGGCGCCCGGCGGTGACGGCGAGGTAGATGGCGTCGATCTCGTCGGCCTCGTACATCGAGATTGCGGTGTCGTCGGAAGGCACGATCAGGAACTGCACGTTGTCCACTTTCGGCGCGCCGCCCCAGTAGTCGCGGTGCGCGGCGAGCAGCACCTCGGTGCCGCGTTTCCAGTGCACGAACTCGAACGGCCCGGTGCCGGCCGAGACCTTGGTGTGCCAGTCGGCGCCGTGCTCGGCGACCACGCCCGAGTCCATGAAGTAGAACGGGTAGATCGGGAACAGCACGTCGGGCGAGGAGAAGCGCACGTCAAGCGTCAGGTCGTCGACCACGGTGACGCCCGAGAGCGTCGTGCTCGCGCCGTCCTTGACCGCGGCGGCGCCCTCGACGGTGTTCAGGTAACGCGCGTTCAGCCCGCCCTTGTTGCCCGGGATGAGCAGTTGCTCGAAGGTGTACTTGACGTCCTTGGCGCCGAACGTGCGCCCCGAGTGGAACTTGACGCCCGGGCGCAGGAAGAAGCGGAAGCCCAGGTTGTCCGCGTGCGCCTCCCAGCGCAGGGCCAGCGCCGGTTTTACGTTGCCGTCCTTGTCGAGGCCGGTGAAGCCCTCGTAGACATTGCCGATGACGTCGCCGGCGATCAGCTCCGAGTAGGTGATGGGGTCGACCATCGCGGGGTCGGCGAGAATGTTGGTACGGAAAGTCACCGCGCTTGCGGGCGGGGCCAGCGCGAGCGCGCAGACGACGGCGAGTGCGGCAAGGCTCGGGAGCTTTTTCATGGTTGTTCAGCCCTCCTGGACGTAAGGAGCTACACGGTTTGCAGGCTCTACACAAATCATCGCAGGCGCACAAGGGGCCTGACCTTTGCGAGTGGACTTATTTCCTATGCGAACGGACCGCTGCCGGGGCGCCGGCCCGATTCGCTTTGGCACCGGAATCGGAGTAGTCTTGAGCGAATCATGCGCAGCCTCGAAGCCGTTTACGACCTCCCCGAAGCGCCGTACGCCGAGGTAGTCGGCCGCGAACTGACCCGGATCGAGCGCCTCATCGCGAGGACGTCCAGGCGCCCCGCGAAGCCGCTCGCGCTCGATCCGCGTGGCGCAGGGGAGTCGCCCCGGGCGCTCGACGAATTCGCGCCGGGCATGGCGGCTCGCGCCCCCGCGATGCCGTCCGCCCTGCGCCGCGGAGTACGCGCGCGCCTGCCGATCGATCTCGGCAAGGGCGTGTGGGATTTCATCCGCGTCTCCGACGCCGTCTACCTGTCCCTGACCGACGCCAGCTATTGCGACCGGGCACTGGTGCGCCTGCCGTTCGAGGAGGTCGTCAAGCTGCGTTTCCTGATCAGCGGCGAGTTGACCCTGCAGTTCTCGGACGAATCGGTGGTCACCGGCCCCGGCGTGTGCGTCAGCGTGCACCCGGGTGCGCACCCCAACAGCTACCAGATCGCCCGCGGCACTCACCAGCGCATGGCCGTGCTGCACTGCCGGCGCGACTACTTCGACGAACTCGTCGGGCAGCACACGCAGCGCGTCGGCGGACTCGCCGGCACCGCGCTGCAGCGTCGCGACTTCTTCTTCGCGCCCTTCACCGCCAACCTGTCGCACGACGTCTCGCAACTCTTCGAGCCACCCTGCTCGGGACCGCTGGGCGAGTTGTTCCTGGAGGCCAAGTGCACGGAGATCCTGTGCGTGGCGCTGCAGATGCTGACCCAAGGGGCGCCGGCACCGCGCGCGATCGCCCGTGTGGATCTCGAACGGGTCGAGGAGGCGCGGCGCATCCTGCTCGAGCGCCTGGACGATCCGCCTTCGATCGCCGAACTCGCGCGCACGCTCGGCACCAACCCGACCACCCTCAAGACCCGCTTTCGCGAGGTCACCGGCAAGCCGATCTTCGAGTTCGTCCAGGGCGAGCGGCTGAGCCAGGCGCGCAACCTGCTGCAGGACACCGACCTGTCGGTGACCGAGATCGCGTTTCGCATGGGTTACGTGCACCCCGGTAATTTCGCCACCGCCTTTCGCCGCCGCTTCCGCGTCAGCCCGCGGGCCTACCGCGCCGGGCAGATGTCCTGAAGTTCGCACGGGAACGCGTCAGCCTTGGGCCGCGAAGCGCTTCAGGCGATCATCAACGACTGTCCCTATCACGCCTTTCTCGGCCTGGAGGTCGCGAGCGTCGACGAGCAGGCCGCCCGGGTGGTCATCCGCCTGCCCTGGCGGGCCGAGTTCTCGCGCTCGACGCAGGTCGAGCAGTATCACGGCGGCATCACCGCCGCGCTGATCGACCTCGCCGGTGTGTACGCGCTGGCGCTGCGCCTGCAACGCACGGTGCCGACGATCAACATGCGGGTCGACTACCTGCGCATGGCAGAACAAACCAGCCTCACGGCGAGCGCGCACGTGGTCAAGTGCGGGCGCAGCATCGGTCTCGTGGACATCGAGATCCACGACGACGACGCGCGCCTGATCGCGGTCGGGCGCGTGACCTACAGCACCGCCTGAGCCGATGCGCGCGGTGCTCTTCGACCGGCACGGGTCGGTAGACAACTACCGCATCGGCGACGTCCCCGACCCGGTGGCGGGCGCGGGCGAATGCCTGCTGCGGGTGCGCGCGGTCTCCCTCAACGGCTTCGACCCCATGGTGCTGCGCGGCATCCCGGGTCTCGAGACACCGCTGCCCATGATCCCCGGCGCCGACATCGCGGCCGAGATCGTCGCCTGCGGCGCCGACGTCGATGCGGCGCAGTGGCCGCCCGGGCAGCGCGTGGCGGTGATCCCCAACCGCCCGGACGGGATGATGGGCGAGACCTTGCGCGGCGGGCTTTGCGAATACCTCGTCGCCGCGCCGCAGTTCCTCATCGCGCTGCCCGACACGGTGAGCGACGAACAGGCCGCGTGCCTGCCGACGGCCTACGCGACGGCCTATCGCATGATGTTCACGCGCGGGCGCATCCAGGCCGGTGAGACCGTGCTGCTGCTCGGCGCCAGCGGCGGCGTCGGCACCTGCTGTATCCAGCTCGCGAAGATCATCGGCTGCGACGTGATCGCCTGCACCAGTTCCGACGAAAAGGCCGCCGCGCTGCTCGGGATCGGCGCGCGCCACGCCATCAACACGCGCACCACCGACTTCGTCGAGTGGGTGCGCGAGACCTACGGCAAGCCGAGCTACAAGGGCGGCCCGGGCGGCGTCGACGTGTGCATCAACTACATCGGCGGCGAAACCTGGGCGCGCAGTTTCCGCACCGTGCGCCAGGGCGGGCGAATCCTCACCTGCGGCGCCACCGCCGGCTACGATCCGCCGACCGACATCCGCTACATCTGGTCGTTCGAGTACGACATCATCGGCTCCAACGGCTGGAGCCGCGACGATCACCTCGCCTGCATCGACCTCATCGCCGCCGGCCGGCTCGACCCGGTGATCGACCGCGTCGAGCCGATGGAGAACATCGCGCGCGCCGTCGGCGACATGCTGGAGCGCAAGGTGCTCGGCAAGATCGTACTCAGACCCTGAGCGGCGGCCGCACGGCGATCGCATTCCAAAGAGGAGGACCCGGGAAGATGAAGACCACGAAAGCCATCCTTGCCTGCATTCTCGCCCCGCTGCTCGGCGCCGCCACGTTGACGCCGGCGCTCGCCGCCAACTGCGCCGCGGCCCCGGATCTGCTGGAGGAGATCCAGAAGCGCGGCAAGATCCGCATCGGCTGGATCAACTCCAAGCCCTACCAGTTCCGCAACGAGAAAGGTGAGCTGGAAGGCGTGCTGGTCAACGCCGCGAAGCTGCTGACCGAGGAACTGCTGAAAGTCGAGGCCGAGTGGGTGGAGGCGAAGTGGGACACGTTCATCGCCGGCCTGCAGGCCAACAAGTACGACGTGGTGATCTCCAACGTCGCACGTCGTCCCAACCGCGCGGTGTCGGTCTGGTTCACCAAGCCCTGGATCATCGGTTATCAGAGCTTCCTGGTGCGCAAGAACGCCAACGTGCGCAGCCTCGCCGACCTCGATCGCGAGGGCAACACAGTGGTGGTGCGACTCGGCAGCGCGGCGGACATCACCTACAAGGAGAACAACCCGGATTTCTTCAAGCGGGCCGAGATCAAGTCGCTTGCCCCGCCGGCGCTTCCCGAACAGGAGGTCGCCAGCGGCCGCGCCATCGCCTGGGGCGCCGGGATGACCGAGACCCAGCAGGTTGCCCGGGCCAATCCCGACTGGGCCGAGGCGATCGTGCTCCCGGAGACACCGCGCTCGGTGGGCGCGGGTTTCGTCCTGCCGCAATGTCAGCACAACCTGCTGCACTACATGAACATCTTCGTCGACACCCTGATCGAGACGCAGTTCATGGTGAAGCAGGCGGCACTCTACCCCGACCTGGTTCTCGGTGCGGTCGTGGCGCCTACCAAGCTGATGGGGGACACGGCCAACTAGCGTGCGCCGTCGACCGCCAGCCGGGTCAGCGCCCGCGCGTCATCGATGCAGGGCGCAGGCTCGCCCCTGCCCGCCCGGGTAGGCGACGGATCGGGCCATGGACTACCAGTTCCGCTTCGACATCGTCTGGAACAACTTCCCGGTTCTCCTCGAAGGGCTCCAGAACACGATCCTGCTGTCGCTGCTGACGATGGTGTTCGGCACGGCCATCGGGCTGTTCGTGGCCATCACGCGCCTGCGCGGCGGGCGGCTGCTGGCCACGCCGCTGATCGTCTACGTGGAAGTGTTTCGGGGCACGCCGGCGCTCATCCAGATCGTGTGGATCTACTACTGCCTGCCGATCATCCTCGGCATCGAGATGAGCGCGCTCACCTCGCTGGTCGTGGCGATGGCGCTGAACGCCGGCGCCTACCTCTCGGAGGTGTTTCGCGCCGGCATTCAGGCGATCGACAAGGGCCACATAGACGCCGCCCGGGCGCTGGGCTACCGCCCCTCCCAGGTGACCCGGCGGGTGGTCGTGCCGCAGGCCGCCTACCGCATGATCCCGGCGATCGGCAATGTGTTCATCTCGGCGATCAAGCTCTCGTCGCTGTGCTCCGTGCTCGGCATGTCGGAACTGATGTACCAGGGCCAGATCATCATCGCCAACTTCTATCGCCCCATCGAGGTCTTCACAGTGGTCGCCCTGATCTACCTGGTGATGACCTACTCCACGTCGCTCTTCCTCACCTACCTCGAACGCCGCCTGGCCTGGGTGAAGCGCGAGAAGAAGACCTTCTGGGCCCAGTTCCAGGAAGTGCGCGGGTCGTTGTTCCGCCTGCGCCCGGAATGAGCGCGCCTGCGACCAGCGCGTCCGGCACGCAGCCCGCGATCCGTATCGTGGATCTCTGCAAGTCCTTCGGCGCGCAGGCGGTGCTGCGCGGGATCGACTGCGAGATCGCCGCGGGCGAGGTCGTGTGCGTAATCGGATCCTCGGGGTCGGGCAAGAGCACGCTGTTGCGCTGCATCAACCGCCTCGAGACCCCCGAGCGCGGCGAGATCCTGATCCACGGCGACCCGATCGGTTTCATGCCCCGCGGCGGGCGACTGGCGACGGCCGACCAGGCAACGCTCGCCCGCCAGCGCAGCCGCGTCGGGTTCGTGTTCCAGCACTTCAACCTGTGGCCGCACCGGACCTCGCTGGGCAACGTGGCCGACGCCCTGATCGTGGTCAAGAAGGTGACTCGCAAGCAGGCCGAGGAGCAGGCGCTCGCGCGCCTCGCCGACGTCGGCCTGGCCGACAAGCGCGACGACTACCCGGCGACGCTCTCGGGCGGCGAGCAGCAGCGCGTGGCGATCGCCCGCATGCTGGCGATGGAACCCGATGTGTTGCTGTTCGACGAACCGACGTCCGCGCTCGACCCGGAACGCGTCGGCGAAGTGATCGACGTGATGCGAGCGCTCGCCGCGCAAGGCAACACCATGGTGATCGCGACCCACGAGATGAGCTTCGCGCGCGATACCTCCGATCGCATGATCTTCCTCGACCAGGGCGTCATCGCCGAGCAGGCGCCGACGGAACGTTTCTTTGCGACGCCGCGCGAGAAGCGGACCCGGGCGTTCCTCGAAAGGATGTTGCGCTGATGTCTCGCGCGGGCAGGTGGCGCCGGCCGTCGGGTCGCGCGGGCAGCCGATAGAGCGCCGGCACCGTGCCCGCAAGCCCGCCACCCGAACACGCCCTCGCCGAGTACGCCGCGGCGCTTTCCTGCGACGACCTGGACAGCGGGACACGGCGTCGCGTCGTGGACATCGTGTTCGACACCGTCGGCGTCGGTATCGGTGCCTGCGTGGCCGGCCACGATTCCGGGCGCCTCACGGAAGCGTTCGTGCTGGGCGAAGGCGACACCCCGGCGCCCGGCACGGGTTCGGCCACCCTGTGGTCCGGTCGCGGCAAGGGGACGCCAGGCGCGGTCGCCCTGTGCAACGGCACCTGGGCCGAAGTGCTGGACTACCAGGACACGGTCGTCGACCCGCGCAACAACGGCCACGCGGCGGTGACCATCGTACCGGCGGCGCTCGCGGTGGCCGAGCAGGCCGGTGCCGGCGGGCGCGCACTGGTGGCCGCCGTGGCGGCCGGCCTCGAGGTGACCATCGCGATCCTGCGCGCGGTGGGCCGGGCCCATCGCGCCGACGGCCGGGGCTTTCGTACCACCAGCATTGCCGCGCCGGTCGGAGCAGCGACAGCGTGCGCCAAGCTCCTGGGCCTGCCGCGAGCGGGTCTGCTGAACGCCATGGGCTTGAGCGGCGCCTGCGCGCCGAACGGCCTGATGCCCTCGCTGTCGCCCGCCAACGGCGCCTTTGGCATGGACAAGGACTGGGTAAACGGCCTGGCCGCGCGCCTGGCGGTGGAATCCGCGCTGCTCGCGGCCCGCGGCATGTCGGCGAGCGACCGTGTGGTCAGCGGCGAACGGGGCATCGTCGCGAGTCATGCGCACGGGGAGTCTCTCGAGTTGCGCGTCCCGTCGGGCGGCGCGCCGAACGTCGCCGCCGTGGCGCTCAAGCACTATGCCGCCTGTTACGGGGTGCACACGGCGATGGAAGCCGCGGCGGCGATCGTCGCCGAGCAGCGCCTGACGGCGGGCGAAGTCGACAGCGTCGTGGTGGGCGTCAAGGCGGACAGCGCCGAGACGCTGGGCGGGCGCACTATCGCCAACCACATGGCGGCGAGGTTCAGCCTTCCTTACGCGGTCGCCGTCGCGATCACCGGTGGCGCGGGCGCCTCGCTGCGGGCGTTCGAGGTGCCCGCCATCCACGACCCCGAGGTGCTGGCGTTCATGGATCGGATCCGCGTGATCGGCGATCCCGAGCTCACGCACTTTCACGCGCGCACGGGGGGCTTTCCCGCGCGGGTCGAGCTGCGTGCCCGCGGGAGCGTCTACGAACGTCGCATCGACTACCCGCCGGGGTCGTCGCAGCGACCGATGAGCCGGGCCCAACTGGCCGCCAAGTTCCGCGAGTTGACCCCGGGCCGGTGGAGCGAGCAACGCCGGGAGGAGATCGTCTCGCGCGGCCTGGCGCTCGACGAACTCGACGACGTGCGCGAATTCACGAGCCTGCTCTGAGCCGTTGCCGGCGGCTTGCGCACGAAACGCGGCGGGCGGCGCACGGCGCCGAGGCGACAGAGCGTGCGCCGACGCTCAGTGCGGGCGATCGCCGGCCAGGATGACCCGGTGCAGCACGCGTGCCTCGCTGCGGTCGTAGTCGGCATGCACCTTGTGCATCGCCGAGCGGTTGTCGACGATCACCAGGTCTCCCGCTTGCCAGACGTGGCGGTAGGTGAACGCCGGGCGGATCGCCTCGGCCAGCAGTCGTTCGAGGAAGGCGCGACTGGCCCGCGGCGTCATGCCGCGCAGGTGCGCGGTTTTCAGGACATGAAACCAGAGTGCTTTTTCGCCGGTCTCCGGGTGGGTGCGCACCAGCGGGTGGACGACCGGCGTGCCAAACCTCGCGTCGTCCCGCGCACTCACCTCGAACTGCCCGTCGAAGGTGTTGACGCTCTCGAGTTCGTCGAGCTCGTGCCGGGTCGCGGCGGGCAACGCCCGGTAGGCGGCACGCATGTCGGCGAAGCTGGTGTCACCGCCGGTACTCGGCACGCGCAGCGCGTACAGCACGGTCGCCTTCGGCGGGCATTCGCGATTGGTGCTGTCGGTGTGCCAGGTGTCGGCCGGCGTCTGCTCCCCCCGGTAGTCGAGGACCCCGATGTTCTCGAACCCCGGCAGGTTGAACTGCGAGTAGTTCTGGGGCTGCGGATCGCCGAGCGCAGCGGCGCCCGCCAGGAGTTGCTCCGGCGTCAGGCGCTGAGCGCGAAACACCAGCACGCCGTGCCGGGCCAGCGC
>JBFJWO010000157.1:0-10120 GCA_041623575.1 Gammaproteobacteria bacterium | reverse complement strand
GTGGACTTGCCGCACCCCGAAGGGCCGATGATGCAGACGATCTGCCCGGCCTCGATACGCAGGTCGATGTCGCGCAACACCTCCGTGGCGCCGTAGTGGTGGCCGATGTTGTGCAGGTGCAGGTCCATACGGCGCTGCCGCGCGAGGCGCCGCGGGACGGCCGCGGCCGCCCCGCACTGGCTCAGGTCGTCGCCGGCACGCTCAGTTGACGAAGCTCGAATCGACGTAGGTGTCGACCGTCATGTCCTGCGGCGCCAGCCCGTTGGCCTGGAACCAGCGCAGCTGCCGCGCGAGGTCGCCGACGTCCAGCGCGGCGTCGGCGCTCATGTACACGGCGCCCGCCTTGATCGAGCCCGCCGCCTTGTCGCGGGGCCGGTCGGTGTAGACGTACTTGTGGATGATGTCGACGACCGCCTCGGTGGCCGCCGGATCGCGGGACTGGTCGAGCATCACCGCGCGGTAGTCGGCGATGCCGCGCCGGTACGCCCGCAGGAAGCGTTCGACGCGTTCGCGCCGCGAGCGGGTGTTCTCCGTGGAGGTGAAAATGGTCGTCACCTGGTACGGGCCGAGGTCGCGGATCCAGCCGATGATCCTGGCCGCGCCGGCCTTGTCGAGCGGGATCGCCACGTGCGGCACCATCGCCATGGCGTCGACCTGGCCGGACTTGACCGCGCCGATCATCGAGCCGACTTTCTGCAGGGGCTTGAGCGAGAGGTCCGAGAGCCCGAAGCCGTACTTGTCGCCGATCATGCCGGCGATGTAGTGAAACGAGGAACCCTGCTGGGTCATCGCCCACGAGTGGCCCTTGAGGTCCGCCGGCGTCTTCAGTCCCGCCTCGAACGCCTTGTTCGAGACCATGATCGCCATGCCGTTGTGCGCCGGGTCCTCGCTGTAGAGGCCGCCGATCACTTTCAACGCACCCTTGGAGGCGAGGGTGTAGAAACCGCCCGTGAGCGCGGTCACGCCGAAGTCGATGTCGCCCGAGGCGATGGCCACCGCGATCGGCTGCGCGGCCTGGAAGAACTTGAGCTCGACCTCCAGGCCTTCCTCGCGGAAATAGCCTCGTTCGTAGGCGATGAAGGTCGGCGAGTGCGAGGTGAACCGCAAGGCCCCGACGGCGATGCGTTCGGCGGCCAGGCTCTGAGCGGCGAACCCCAGCAGGCCGGTGACGGCCAGCGCTGCACCCAGCACGCCGCGCCGGTTGAGTCGGGGCCCGTTGCGTCGGTGGCGATCCTCAAAGAGCATGATCTTCTCCTCGCTGTCGTGAATTATTGTCGGGCGCGCACCGATCCGAACCCGAAGTCGTGCGCGGCCACGCGCCCGCCGCGTGCCGGCGAAGCGTCGAGCCGCGATCATAGCGTTTTTTACCTGCGCCCGCCGCGCGCCGCACGCGGTTCGACACGCCGCAGCCGACGCCGTATGCTGCGCCTCCCGCCCACAGGGAACGTCCGATGGCAACCATCTCCGACACCGGCGCCGGCGACCCCGGCCGCGACCTCGTCCTGACGCGTTCTATCGCCGCGCCGCGCGAAGTGGTGTGGCGCGCCTGGACGCAGGCCGCGCTGCTGCGTCAATGGTGGGCGCCGGCGCCGCTCACGGTGGTGGCCTGCGAGGTGGACCCGCGTCCGGGCGGCGTGCTGCGCGCGCTGATGCGCGACCCCGACGACGTCGAATACCCGGGCGGCGGCGTGTTCCTCGAACTCGCCGAGCCCCGGCTGATCGTGTTCACCGATGCCCTCGAACCCGGCTGGCGCCCGGCGAAGAACCCGTTCTTCACGGCGGTGATCACGTTGGAGCCGGGCGCGCGCGGCGGCACCGAGTACACGGCGCGCGCGTTGCACAAGGACGCAACGCACCGTGAGCGCCACGAGCAGATGGGCTTTCGTGAGGGTTGGGATTCTTGCATCGGGCAACTGGCCGAACTGGCCGGGCGCCTGGCACGCGAAACGTGACGCACACCGCGCGCCCGTGCCTCCCGGTTCAGGCCGGTCGAAAGACGATGCTGATGCGCGGTTCGGCGTGCGCGACCTTGGGTACCGCGTGCAGCCAGGTACGCTGGCAGCTGCCCCCCATCGCCAGTAACGCGCCCCAGCCGAGCACGTAGGCCCGCCGCTCGGTGCCTGCGACGCGACGCAGCGTGAAGCGTCGCGGCGCGCCCAGCGAGACGATCGCGACGACGGCGTCGTGCGCGCGTGCGCCGAGCTTGTCGCCGTGCGGCGCAACGCTGTCGCGCCCGTCGCGGTAGTAAGCGAGCGATACCCGCTCGAGGCGCGTCGCGTACCGGCGGGACAGCGCGGCCGCCATGTCCCCGATCAACCGCCCGGCCGGCCCCTCGGTGGGCGCCGCCGCGGTCAGCCGCGGTACGTCCACCACGCGCCCGTACATCGGCCGGCGTTCGTGGTGCCAGCGCGTTTCCCGCCGCAGGCGATCCATCAGCGCCGCGTGCCCGTCGAGCCACTGCGGCTCGTGTTCCACCCACGCGCCGTCCGCCAGCCACTCACGGCGACCCACCGGGCGGCGCCGGGCGATTGCCGGCTCGCCGGCATCGAAGAGCGAGATCTGCACCCTTGACCTCCGTCTCGCGATGATACTGTATATATGTACAGTATCCCTTCGGGGATGGCAATCTGCCTCGCGCAGCCGATCGTCCGGGCCGCGCCGGCGGCGTTGCCGTAGTCTCCCGACGAGCCACGGAATAAGGGGCGGCGCCGCGCTGTATTACTTCGAGCCGGGCGCCCGCGGATTCGAGCCCTCCGTGATCGACGCCGGCCCCGGCGTCGACCAATCAAGCACAGGAGAGAGTCTGGATGAAGAAAGGAACCATGGCAGCGGTAGTGGGGCTGAGCGTGCTGCTCGGCGCGCCGGTGGCGATGGCCGAGGAACGGCCGATGGGGTTTTTCGTGACCAGCGTGGGGCTCGGCAAGGGCGCCGACCTCGGCGGGCTCGCCGGCGCGGACGCGCATTGCGCCAAGCTCGCCGCGGCGGCCGGCGCGGGCGGGCGCGAATGGCGTGCGTACCTGAGCACCGAGGAGGCGGACCGGCGCGGCGTGTCGGCGCGCGAGCGCATCGGCGAGGGACCGTGGTACAACGCCCACGGCGTCCTGATCGGCGCCAACCTCACCGACCTGCACCTGTTCAACAAGACCATCACCCTCGAGACCGCCCTGGACGAGCGTGGCCAGCGCGTGAAGGGCCGGGGCTCGCGGCCCAACGAGCACGACATCCTGACCGGCAGCCAGGACGACGGCATGGCCTACTTCCCCGACGAGCAGGACCACACGTGCAGCAACTGGACGAGCAGCGGTGCGGGCAGCGCCCAGGTCGGGCACCACGACCGCCACGGCGGCGGCAACCTGTCGTGGAACTCCGCGCACCCCAGCCGGGGCTGCAGCCAGGAGGACCTGACACGCACCGGCGGCGCGGGCCTGTTCTACTGCTTCGCTGCTGACTGAGCGCGCGGCGCGAACGCGTCCCCGCGCGAAGCCGGGGGGAGGAGGAGAACGGCAGGGCCCGCACGGGCCCTGCTTTTTGGCCGAGGCGGCTCGCTGCTCAGTGCGGGCGCCGGCGGCGCCACCCGAGCAAGCTCGCGAGCCCGACCGCGGCCAGCGCCAGGGCGCCGGGCTCTGACACGGCGACGACCGCTTCGTCGAAACGGTAGGTCACGTCGAGCACGGTGGTGAACGCCGTTGCGCTGCCCGCGCCCTGACCGCCGCCTTGCGGCGCGCCCGGGCCGGATATCACCGGGTCGACGAAGCTCGCCGAGTGCAGCAACGCCAGCGTGCCGGTGCCGGTGAACAGGGCGAGATCGGCAGCCTCGGTGAGGATCGCGGCGGCGAGGGTATTGAACGTCTCGCTCCAGGCGAAATCGCCGCCGGCGCCGCGCACCCGCGGGTCGCTGCTGCCCGACAGGATCTCGCTGCCGTTCGCCCGGGCGAGGATGCTCGTCAACGCCGGCGCGATCTCGGTGAAGGTGCCGGGCGGCGTCTCGAGGCCGAACCCGACGAAGACTTCCGAAGCCAGGCGCAACTCGACCGAGGTCAGGGTACCGAGCGCCGGGTCGAAGCGCGGCACCTCGATCGTGAACGCCGGGCCGTCGGGCGCCATCGGGTAGACCAGACCGCCGATCAACAACTCCGGCGGCGGCAAGAAGAACGACGTCGGCAAGACCAGTTCGCCCGGCGCGGTCGGGAGCGGCGATGCCGGGTCGATCGCCGTTGCCTGCGCGGGCAAGGTCGGCGCCCCGCCGAGCAAGACCACGGCGGCAAGCGCACAGCACCTGCGGGAGATACTCTGCGTCATGTTCGGTGTCCTGTCTGTGAAGGGCGCGACTGCCCCGGCTTGGCTCTCAGCATAGGTCGTGCCAGAAAGAATCCTCTTTTTTTGTCAGTAGGTTACGGTCATAACTTCGGCTAATTCGTAAACTCCGCTGACAGGCTGTTCGCAGGTCATCGCCACACTCGGCGGCGCCTGTGGTCTCCTCCGGGCTTGCGAATCAACGGCTTGCGATCCGGCACCGGGCGCGGCTCCCGGGTGCGAGACGGTGTAGCTTTCTCCGACGCTACCCCCCTCGGCACCTGGCACCCCGGCGCCCGACGCGCCTCTTGCCGCGGGGCGCGCTGCCGTGGTCAGCTTGGGGACGATCGCCCACCGTGTCGGAACGGGCAGGCAGCAGGAGAAAAACGCAATGCGACTGGTCGTGATGCCCGGTGACGGCATCGGGCCCGAGTGCACGGCCGCGACACTCGAGGTACTGGGGGCCGCCGTGCGTCGATTCGGGCTGGAGCTGGAGTGCGCGCAGCACGACATCGGTCTGTGCACCCTGGCGGCCGAGGGCACCACCTTGCCCGAGCGCGTGATCGAGGCAGTGCGATCGGCCGACGGCGCGTTGCTCGGGCCCATCTCGCACTACGAGTACCCCGAGCCGGAGGCCGGCGGGATCAACGTCTCGGGCTGGTTTCGCGTGCACCTGGACCTCTACGCGAACATCCGGCCCAACCGGACCCGGGCCGGCCTCGGGCGTATCGCGGGCAGCCTGGACACCGTGATCGTGCGCGAGTGCACCGAAGGGTTCTACGGCGATCGCAACATGTTCCGCGGCAGCGGCGAGATGATGCCCACACCCGACCTGGCGCTGGCCGTGCGCAAGGTGACGGGCCACGCCAGCCGGCGTATCGCGCGGGCGGCGTTCGAGATCGCCATGACGCGCCCGCGCCGCAAGGTGACCGCGGTGCACAAAGCCAACGTGCTGCGCGTCTCCGACGGGTTCTTCCTCGAGCAGGTCCGCGCCGTCGCGCGCGACTACCCGCAGGTCGAGCTGGACGAGGTGCTCGTCGATGCGGCCGCCGCGCTGCTCGTGAAGAGCCCCGAGCGTTTCGACGTGATCGTCACCACCAACATGTTCGGCGACATCCTCTCGGACCTCGCCGGCGAGCTGTCGGGCAGCCTGGGGCTCGCCGGCAGCATCATGGCCGGCGAGGAGCGGGCGATCGGCCAGGCGCAGCACGGCTCCGCCCCGGACATCGCCGGGCGCAACCTCGCGAACCCGGCCTCCCTGATCCTGTCCGCGGCGATGCTGCTCGACTGGCTCGGCAAGCGTCACGCCGACGGGGCCTGCCGGCAAGCGGCGGCGGCGATCGAGTCGAGCGTGGACGCCGTGCTGCACGAGCCGCAACGACGCACGCCGGACCTCGGCGGAACCAACACGACCGCGGGATTCGCCGCGGCGGTGGCCGAGCACGTTGCCCGGGCCGACGCCTGAAAGGCGTGTGTGAGCTACCCTGCCGGTCATGGATGCGCTGATAGCGATCGTCACCTGGTACCCGCTGTTCGGCGTTCCCGCGGGGCTCGGCTGGCTGGCCGTGTGGGTGTCCGCCGGGCACAAGCGCATCGATCTGCAGGCGGGCGATCGCGCCCTGCTCGTCGTCCCGTGGCTGGTCCTGAACCTGGCGAGCCTGGTCTTCCCGGCCGGCAAGACGCTGGCCAATCTCGTCGAAGTGGTCGCCCAGGCCGCCGCGGTGCCCGCCGCCCTGGTGCTGCGTGTGGCATTGGGGCGGGTGCCCGACCAGGCACTCGCCGCGCGGCGCATCGCGCTGCTGGTCAGCGGTTTGGGCGCCCTGCTGTGGGTGCTGGTGCCGCGGATTCCCGCCTGAAGCCGCCGCTCCTGCGTCTTTCCTCGTGCGCGGTGTGTCCAATCCCACATCGACGCCGTTTCCATCCGACCGCCGGCGGGCGAGCAGGTCTACGCTCACTGCACGACGCGGCGTTGCCCGCCGGCGTCGGCGTTTCGAGCTACGGACACGGCCACGGGGAGTAACGATCATGTCGAGTCGAATGGCAATCACGTTGGTGGGCGCGCTGCTGATCGGCGTCGCACTGGGTAACTCCCCGGAGCGGGTGGAAACGGCTGCCGGCATCGAGCGGGGGACGACCCTCGCGGTGCCGCTGGTGGTGGCGCAATACTCGCCGTGCCCGCGCAAGAAGTGCGAAAACGAAGGCGAGTAGGTACCGGCGAACGGGCATTGCCCGCCCGGCGTCTGCCGCCGGGTCGGTGCAAGGTTCGGTAGCCACCAACCGAGCGCCTGCGCAGCGCGCCTATCCGCGCCGCTCGCGACAGGTTGCGGGAGTGACAGCGAGATGGATTTTCTCAACCAGAGCCTGAGTTATTTTGCCGCCCTGGCGGTCGGCTGCATTGCGACGCTGATGTTCGCGTTGAACGAGTTCGAGCGCTCGACCCCCGACCTGCCGTCGGAATTCCAGCCCTTCGAGATGACGACCCGCCAGCAGTACCTGACCTCGTTCGTGCTCTACGTGTTCGGGCTCGAGGCCTTCTACGTGCTGCTGTGCTGGCTGGGTCCCGAATCCCTGGCCGTGATCAGCAACGGCCTGGTTCCGCCCCAGGCCGTTGCGCCCTCCGTCACGCCCGACGCGGTCGCCGGGGCTGGTGTGGTTGCGGCCACCGCGGGAGCTTCCGACATGAACGCCGCCTTCCCGCTGTGGGTCGCGGTGGTCATGATCGGCATCGCGCCGCGCTTCCCGTTCCTGCACTACGTGGAGTCGTCATGGCGGCGGCTGATGCACAAACGCGCCGCGATCCCGAGCGAGGCCTTTCACATCAAACGCGTGCTGCGACGTGCTCCCCTGCGCCCGGATCTCGACAGCGGCGCGTTCGCCCGCTTCCGGGGCTTCGACGAGGGCTCCCTGCACCGGCGCGACCTGCGCTCGCAACCCGAGAGCGGGACGCACTACTGGGTACGCCTGTCGCTGCTGGTGTTCCGCCTGGACAACCTCGACACCGATATCGACGCCGAGCAGCATTTCGACATCGAGTTCGTCAACCGCCATCGCGGCGAGCGGGCGACCATCCTCACCGACTACGACAAGATCGCCAAGGCGCTGACCCCGCGCACGCCCTCGGGCGCCGGCGTGTCAGCGGCCGGCGACGCGGTGCCGGACTCCCACCTGCGCGCGATCGGCGAGTTGCTGGAGCGGACCTACATGTACCTGGCCTGCGCGCTGATCGTGAAGCGAACCGGGCAAGGCGCCCTGGACGAGGCGCTCGACTACCTGGGTCTGCAGCCCAACGCGAGGTATCCGTGGACACGCGACAAGGACAACACCATCAAGGCGTTCGGGTTGTCGATCGCGGTGCTGTTCGGACTCGTCTTCGTCGCGCCCGCCGTGCTCGAGCGGTTGCCGGAAAGCCTGCAGGAAGGCTGGCCGAGCGATCCGCGTGACGCCCGGCCCTACGCGCTCTCCGCGTTTCTGAGTTACGGGGTCGCGATCGTGCTGGCGCTCAAGCTGCGGCGGCGCCGAATCGGCGACAGGGCCTGGTTCCCGACCGACGGTGAGTTGCCGCGGGCGATGAGCTACCTCGCGGCGACCGCCCTGGCGCTGGGCGGCGCGGCGATCGCGCTGGTTGCGTTTCACGTTTTCAATTTCGGCCTGGCGGACCTCGGCTTTCACTTCATTGTGTTGCTGCCCTTCGCTGCGATGCCGGCGGTCACGGGGTTTTTCGTGTGCCTGCTGCTCGACCGGGCCTACCTCGGCAGGTCACACCGCTGGGACGCCGCATGCGTGTGCGCCCAGGTATTGCTGGCGGCGTCGACGGCAGCCGTGGCGGCACGCCTGCAGGACCTGGAGTGGCTCGAGCGCATCGGCGAAGGTTACGTCTCTACTCACGGCAATACCCTGTTTGCGGCGCTGGCGGCGGGCGGGTTCGCCGCCTCGATCGGCACCTCGACGGCCTGGTTCTCGCGTATCGCCGGGCGGAACACGGCGATCGAACTCGACGAGGCGTCGGGCGGCAACGTGACCAGCCTGGCGGCACGCGAGATCGCGACGGGTTGAGTACCCCGCTGCCGGCGGTGCGACTGTCAGCGCGCAGACTGAGTCGACGGCGAGTTCGTGGGGGCGGGTGCGCACCGTCCTCGGGCTCACCGCGACGCCGGCGCCTGCGGTGAGATTCCTGCGCGAAGCATCGTCTTGGTCGATGGCGGCGCCGGGCGATTTCCTGACAGCGTGCCCGTCCGCGCACGGCCGCGACTGCTAAGCTGCCCGGGTGTCCAGCGAGACGCGCCCCGGGACCGAGGACCCCGAGGGGCGAGCGTCGCGCTGCGAGGCGCTCGCTACCCGGAGTCCACCGATGCGTCCCTGGCTGCCGTACGTCGCGTTCGCACTGCTGTTGTCCGCGGTGACGGTCGCCGTGACGGCGGCACCCGGGCGCTACCGGACGACCGGACCCATGGTGCTCGACAACCTGGATTTCGCCCGCGGCCTGGACGGTTGGCTGGCGGTCGGCGGAGGCGTGCAGTTGGCTCGGGGTGAGACGCCGACCCTGATGCTGAGAGCAGCACCCGAGCGCGTGCGCTACGTCGCGCGCTCGTTCCCGCCGCCGCGTGACGGATCGCCGGCGATGCGGGTCCGCGTTTGGGTCAGCGCCCGCAAACTCACCGCCGGTCCCGAACCCGGGCAGGATGCCGGCGTGCTGATCATGGGCGTCGACAAACGTGGGCGGCAGATGTGGTGGTGGCCCCGCACCGTGGCGCGCGTTGGCGGTGACCAGCCCTGGCGCGAGCACGCGCTCGTGGTGCCACTCTCGCCGGACATCCGCACATTCTGGCTGCTGGCCTACACGGCCGCCGCGAGCGGCACCCTGTGGGTGCGCGACATTCGCATCGATGCGGTGGCGCAGCGCGGCGTGTTCACGGCCGCCGACCTGTTGCTGGTGCTGGCGTGGGCCGGCTGTGCGCTGTGGGTGGCGGTCGCCATCGTGCGGGCGGGCTGGCGCTCGCCGCTGAGACTCGCGTCGCTGGCGATGGCCGGTGTGATCGTCGGCTTCGGCGTCGCCCCGCAACCGCTGGCGCGCGACACGCTGGTGAGCGTGTTCTTCGGTGTCCAGGATTTCCTGCAGGACCGGGCCGAGCAGGCGGCCGACTGGCTGCAGCCGGAGGCGCCGGCGGCTGCGCACCCGCCGGGCGGTGCAGCGTCGCGTCGGACGGACGGCGCACCGGAAAACGGCGCGGGGTCGCCGGGTGGTGGCTCTGCTGCGGACGGTTCGCGGAGCAGCGAGTCGGCGGCGGACGGCGCGAGAGCGGCCGACACAGCCCTCCCGAGACCGCTCCCCGGTGCCCGCCCGCAACGCAGCTACTGGCAGCCGCCGTTCCTGCGCAGCGACAAGAACCTGCACGTTCTCGGCTTCGGTGCGTTCGCGCTGGTCACGGTGCTGGCGTGGCGCCAGCACCGCCTGGCGGTTGCCGTGTGTGCGCTGGCGACGGTGTCCGTCGCCCTGCAGGCTTTGCAGGCCCTGACCGTCACGCGCGAGGCCGACCTCGTCGATCTCGCCCACGATCTGCTCGGGATCGGGCTCGGCTGGCTGGCGGGCTGGATACTCCTCGCGGCTTTGCGGCAGGCGCGCGGCCGGGCCTTGCGTGGACCCTGATCGCGCGACCAGGGCAATTACGCGAAGCGGTCGACCAGCAGGCCGCGCTCACCGAAAAAGCCGAGCAGGTAGAGCGCGTTCTGCAGGTCTCGCCGGGCGGTCTCTAGCGGCGCGCGCAGCCGGCCGACGAGGCCGTCGTCGGCGTTGCTGCGGGCACCGACGAAAAAGTCCTGCTCTGCCAGC
>JBFJWO010000156.1:0-10168 GCA_041623575.1 Gammaproteobacteria bacterium | reverse complement strand
TGGGCGCCCTTGAGGCGTTTGCAGCGGGCGTGAATGTAGCCGCCCTCGACGTTGACCACCGCGCCCATCGCCGCCAGGCCTTCGATGTGCAGGTTCACCGGCCGGGTGCCGATCGCGCAGCCGCCCGGCAGCGACACCACCGCTTCGCCGTGACGGGTCAGCATGGGGCCCAGCACCAGGATCGAGGCCCGCATGGTCTTGACCAGGTCGTAGGGCGCGTACAGCGCGGAGATCCCCGAGGAGTCGACCTCGATGTTCATCTTCTCGTCGACCATCAGGCTCACCCCCATGCGCCCGAGCAGCGCCATGGTGGTGGTGACGTCGTTGAGGTGCGGCACGTTGCCGATGATCACCGGCTCGCTGGTCAGCAGGGTCGCGGCGAGGATCGGCAGCACCGCGTTCTTGGCGCCCGATACGCGGACCTCGCCGTTGAGCGGCGCGCCGCCGCCGATAATGAGCTTATCCACGGGCGCTGGCGGTGCGGGGAGTCGGGTTGTGCATGGCTCGCCTCTGTGGCTGCGCGCGAAAAACCCGCGATACTAGCAGTTGCGGCCGGCGCCGGGATACCTTCCCTGCGCCCGCTCGACCCGACCGGACGGTGCCTAGGGTGCGAGCTCGCGGTTCTTCTGGCGCAGGCTCTGCAGCAGCCCCTCGATCCCCGACTGGGCCACCTGGGCGTCGAAGCTGTTGCGGTAGTTGGTGACCAGGCTGATGCCGTCGATACGGATGTCGTAGATCTTCCACCCGTCGTTGTCGCGCAGGCGGTAGTCGACCTCCACCGGCGAGCCCCCGCTGGGAAAGAAGCGACTGCGTACGATGGCCAGGCCCTCCTTGGCGCTCGGCTCGAAAGGCAGGAACTCGATTCGCTGTTCGCGGAACTCCGCCAGCGACTTGCCGTAGGTACGCAGCAACAGCGTGCGGAACTCCTCGATCAGCGCGGTGCGCTGCGCGTCGTTGGCCTTGAGCCAGTTGCGGTACACGGCGAGCTTGGTCATGGCGTCGAAATCGAGATGCGGCACGATCCGCCGGTTCACCAGGTCCTCGAGGTACTGGCGGTCGCTGGCCACCCGATCGCGGTTGGCGCGCAGGTCGGCCAGGATCGCCTGGGTCGTCTCCTCGACCAGGCGCTGGGCCGAGGCATCGGCCAGTACGGCAGACGGCGCCCCCGCCAGCGCCAGCCCCACTATCGCGACACGTACTAGTTGCTTCACTGCTGGTCTCCTGCTCCCCGCGACCCTGCTCGCGTGGTTCGATCCGTTGGTCTGAAGGGCCCTGCGACCGGGCGCGCCGCAGGCTATCGCCGTGCAAACCCGTGGCAGTCTCGCACGCGCTGCCTGAACGCCGGCTGACTGGCGCTCACTCGCCGAGCAACTGCGACAGCAGCTGCAATTCGCGCAGCGTCGCCAGCGACGGCGGGCTGGCGTCCAGCACCGCGTACCCGGGCGTCACTCTACACCCGCCGGCGTCGGGCTCCAACGACGCCCGCCAGTCGCGAGCCCCGGAGCCCTCCCGGCACCACAGCAACGCCGCGCCGGGAGGCGAACCGGCGCCCGGGTACACCAGCACCGAGCGCCCGCCTTCCCGCGCCGACGGCCAGGGGTAGACCGGCAGCGGACCCGGGGGCGCGCTGCCCACCAGGGCGCGAACGCACCCCCCGACACCGCTCGGCAGGTTTTCGAGCGCGGGCCAGCTCCGCGGGTCACGCCAGGCGAGCAGCAGCACCGGCGGCTGCTCGCGGGTGGCGGCTTCGCCGATCTCGCCGAGCTCGGCGTGCTCGACCAGGAGCAGCGGGAACTCGTTCAGGTAGTAGTCGAGCCGCCACGCGGCAGGCAGGTCACCGGGGTAGAAACCGTCGTTCCACTGCGCGTGACGCCAGCCGCGCGCGCCCACCAGCATGCTCATCGTTGTCGTCGCCTTCGTGGTCCGGGCCGGCGGGCCTGCGCCCATTGCGGGGCCCATCACGTACAATGCGCCGCGCATCGGGGACGATAACACGACGCTCATGGACCTGCCGAAGACCTCTTCTACGCTTTGCTGCCTGGCGTTCGCCATGACGCTCGGGGGCTGCGCCACCACCGGACCACCGGTCGCGGGCGACCCGTGGGAGAGCTTCAACCGCAGCATGTTCGCCTTCAACGACAGCGTCGATCGCGCCGTGCTCGAGCCGACCGCGCGCGCCTACCGCTCGGTGGTCCCCGGCTTCGTGCGCACCGGCATCAGCAACGTGTTCGACAACCTCGACGACGTGGTCGTCACGCTGAACGACCTGCTGCAGCTCAAGTTCGCCGAGGCGACCGCGGACCTGACGCGGGTGGTGGTCAACACCACCGTCGGGCTGTACGGGCTGATCGACGTCGCGAGCTACCTGGGCGTGGAGAAACGCAACGAGGATTTCGGCCAGACCCTGGGCCATTACGGCGTCGGCCCCGGCCCCTACCTCGTGGTGCCGTTGTTCGGGCCGAGCACGCTGCGCGACACCGGCGGCGGCTTTGTCGATCGCGCCGTCGATCCGGTGTTCCGGATCGAGGACGACGAGGCGTTCTACGGCACCTATCTGCTGCGCGCCATCGATACGCGCGCCAACCTGCTCGGCGCCAGCGACGTCGCCCGCACCGCGGCGCTCGACGAGTATGCGTTCGTCCGCGACGCCTTCCTGCAACGGCGCCTGAACCTGGTCCACGACGGCAACCCGCCCCGCCCCGGGCGCGACCTGCCCGACGACGGCGGCCTGGAGGATCTCGAAGCGCTGGAGTCGCTGGACGGGGCACGCCAGCTCCGGGAGCTCGACGAGCTGGACGAGCTCGAGCAACTCGAAGAGCTCGACCGCCTGAACCGCCTCGACGACCCCGCGCCCCCGGGCGATGGCGAAGCACCCTCCGCCCGCCCCTGAGCGACGGCGGACGGCGCCCCGCGCGACGTGCTGAGCGCAGCCCTGACGGTGCTGGTCAGCGCGCTGGCGCTGGCGTGGAGCGCGGAGCGCTTTGTCTTCGGCGCCGCGGCTGCCGCACGCGTCGCGCGTGTTCCGCCGCTGGTGGTGGGAATGATCGTGGTCGGCTTCGGCACCTCGGCCCCGGAGCTGCTGGTCTCCGCTTTCGCCGCACTGCGCGGCAACAGCGGGATCGCGATCGGCAACGCGCTCGGCTCCAACATCGTCAACACCGGCCTGATCGTCGGCCTGACGGCGCTGGTGGCCCCGCTCGCGATCACGGCGGGAACCGTACGCCGCGAGCTGCCGCTGCTGTGCGGCTGCGTGCTGCTCGCGTTCGGCCTGAGCCTCGACGGCTGGCTGGGCCGCGCCGACGGCCTCGTGTTGTGCCTGACCCTGTGCGCCGTCGTCGCCTGGCTGGCACGCGCGGCGCACCGCGCCCGGGGCGTCGCGGCGCCGCAAGTGCCCGCAGCCGTGGCGCCTGCGCAAGCAATTGCCTGGCTCGCGGTCGGGCTAGCGGTGCTGTTGCTCAGCGCCCGCACCCTGGTGTGGGGCGCGGTCACTATCGCCGACGCGCTGGGTGTCAGCGACCTGGTGATCGGGCTCACCATCGTCGCGCTGGGCACCAGCCTGCCCGAACTCGCCGCCTCGCTTGCAAGCGTGCTGAAGCGGGAACATGATATTGCGCTGGGTAACGTGATCGGCTCGAACATTTTCAACGTCCTGGGAGTCTTCGGCCTGCCGGGCCTGTTGAACCCGGCCCCCATCGCCGACGGTGTCCTCGGCCGCGATTTCCCCACCGTGCTCGCGCTCAGTGCCGGCCTGCTGGCGGCGGCCTATGCCAGGCACGGGCGCGCGGGCCGGATCGACCGTCTCGAGGGCGGCTTCCTGCTGGCGGCGTTCGCCGCCTACCAGTGGGTGCTGTTGGTGAGCGCTGGATGAGCAAGCAGATCGACACGGCACGGCTGAAAGCGCTGGCGCTGGCGGTCATCGAAACGGAGACGGAGGCGCTGCAGGGCCTCACGGCGCGGATCGACGCCACGTTCGTGCGCGCCTGCGAGCTGCTGCTCGCGTGCCGCGGGCGGGTGGTCGTGACCGGCCTCGGCAAATCCGGCCACATCGCCGGCAAGATCGCGGCGACGCTCGCCAGCACCGGCACCCCCGCCTTCTTCCTGCACGCCGCGGAAGCCTCCCACGGCGACCTCGGCATGATCGCCGCTGACGACGTGGCGCTGGTCCTTTCGAACTCCGGGGAGACCAGCGAGCTGCTCACCGTCGTACCCCTGATCAAGCGCCTGGGCGTGCCCCTGGTCGCCCTCACCGGTAACCCCCGATCGACGCTGGCCCGCGAGGCCGACGTCAATATCGACATCAGCGTGGCGCGCGAAGCCTGCCCGCTGAACCTCGCGCCGACCGCCAGCACCACTGCGGCGCTGGCGATGGGCGACGCGCTGGCGGTGGCGCTGCTGGAGAGCCGCGGCTTCACCGCCGAGGACTTCGCCCGCGCTCACCCGGGCGGCAGCCTCGGGCGGCGGCTGCTGCTGCGCCTGTCGGATATCATGCACACCGGCGAAGACATACCGAGCGTCAGGCCGGGCACCTCGTTTCGCGACGCGCTGCTCGAGATGTCCGCCAAGCAGCTCGGCATGACCGCCATCGTCGACGCCGAGCAGCACGTGCTGGGGGTGTTCACCGACGGTGACCTGCGCCGTTCGCTGGACGCCGGCGTCGACATCCAGCACACCCGCATCGAGGAGATCATGACCCCCGACTGTCGTACCGCGCCCGCCGACATGCTCGCCGCCGCCGCCCTGAAGCTCATGCAACAGCACCAGATCAGCGGGCTGCTGGTGGTCGATGCCGAGCGCCGGCTGACCGGCGCGCTCAACGTCCAGGACCTGCTGCGCGCGGGGGTCTTGTGAGCGTGGTGCCGGACCCTGCCGTGCTGCAACGCGCGGCCGCGGTGCGGCTGCTGGTGTTCGACGTCGACGGCGTGCTGACCGACGGGCGGCTGTACATCGACAACCGCGGCGAGGAGTTCAAGGCGTTCCACGCCCGCGACGGCCACGGCATGCGCATGCTGCTCGATGCGGGCGTCGCCATCGCCATCATCACCGGGCGCCAGTCGGGTATCGTCGAGCACCGCGCCCGGGAACTCGGCATCGAGCACGTCTACCAGGGCCGGCGCGAGAAGCTCGGCGCCTACCGATCGCTGCGCGAGCGCACGGCGCTGGCCGACGAGGCGATCGCCTACGTCGGCGACGACGTGGTCGACCTGCCGGTCATGACCCGGGTGGGGCTGGCGGTCGCCGTGCAGGATGCCCATCCGCTGGTGCGCCGCCATGCCCACTGGTGCACCGAAGCCCGCGGCGGGCGCGGTGCCGGGCGCGAGGTGTGCGAGCTGCTCATGCTGGCCCAGGGCACCCTCGAGACGGCTTTGGCGGGATACCTGCGGTGAGGGGCCGCAGCCTCGCGGTCGTCGCCGCGTTTACCGTCGCCGGCGGCGTCGGTTCGCTGTACCTGGAGAACGCGATGTTCCAAACCACCGAGCCGGGTACGGCGGCCGAGGCCGCGGTGCCGGAATACTTCTTCGACCAGTTCCGAATGCGGGTGATGGGCGCCGACGGGCGCCCCCAGTACGTGCTGGGCGGCGATCGGCTGGTCCGCCTGAGCGGCGCGGACTCCTCCGAGATCGCTGCGCCGCGCCTGCGCATCACGCGCACCCGGGAGGCTCCCTGGGACGTCGCCGCCGAGCGCGCCTGGCTGTTCGAGGCGAGCGAACTGATCAAGCTGCGCGGTTCGGTGGTGCTCGCACGGGCCGCGCACGGCGCCAGCCCCGCGCTCGACGTCGCAACCGAAGCCCTCGACGTCGACACCGCCGGGCGGGTGGCGCGAACCGATGTCCCGGTGCGGGTGCGCAGCGATACCTGGCAGATCGAGTCGGCCGCGCTGGTAGCCCGTTTCGAGGAAGGGCTGCTCGACCTCACCGGCAACGTGCACGGCACCTATCGCCCCGCCGCGGAGGCCCGGTGAAGGCCGCGGCCCGCGCCCGCCGCCTGACGGGCCTGGTACTCGCGGTGGCGTTGTGCCCGGGGTACGCGCAAGCGGCGAGCAACGACCGCGAGCAGCCGGCGGAGATCTTCGCCGATCGCGTGAACATCAACCAGCGCACCGGGGTGAGCCGCTACCTGGGCAACGTGACCTTTACCCAGGGCACGGTGCGCATCGCCGGCGACGTGGTGGAGCTCTCCACCCGCGAGGGCGAGCTGACCCTGCTCGAGGTCACCGGCGCGCCCGCCACCTACGCCGAAACCGACGACAACGGCGACCAGCTCCGCGCCCGCGCCGAGCGCATTTCCTACGATGCCGACGCCGGAAAGCTGCTGCTTCGGGGCGACGCGAGGCTGTGCCGCTCGGGCGAGTATTTCCGCAGCGAGCGCATCGACTACGACACCGAGTCGCGCGGCGTGGAAGCCGGCAACCCCGCAGCCGACAGCGGCGAGCGCGTCCACATCACCCTGCGCCCGGGGCAGGCGAGCGGCAGCGGCAACTGCCCGGAGCTGCCGTGAGCGAACTCGCGGCGCAGGACCTGCGCAAGGCCTACCGCGGGCGCACTGTGCTCGAAAGCGTGTCGCTGCAGATGCAGGGCGCCGAGGTGGTCGGGCTGCTCGGCCCCAACGGCGCCGGCAAGACCACCTGCTTCTACGCGATCGTCGGGCTGGTGCACGCCGATGCCGGGCGGGTGCTGCTGAACGGTCGCGACATCACCGCCCTGCCCCTGCACGCGCGGGCGCGGCTCGGCCTCGGCTACCTGCCCCAGGAGCCCTCGGTGTTTCGCAAGCTCAGCGTGGCCGACAATCTGCTCGCGATCCTGGAGACGCGCGCCGACCTGGACCGCGCCGGGCGCAAGTCGGCCTGTGCGCAGCTGCTGGACGACTTCCAGATCACCCACCTGGCCGACAGCGCCGGCATCAGCCTGTCCGGCGGCGAGCGCCGGCGCGTGGAAATCGCCCGGGCGCTCGCGACCCGCCCCCAGTTCGTACTCCTCGACGAGCCGTTCGCCGGGGTCGACCCGATCTCGGTCATCGAGATCCAGCGCATCATCGGCCAGCTCACCGAGCGCGGCATCGGGGTGTTGATCACCGATCACAACGTGCGCGAGACCCTCGGCATCTGCCAGCGCGCCTACATCCTCTCCGCAGGGCGGGTGATGGCCGAGGGCGAGCCGGCCAGCATCGTGGCCGACCGCGGGGTTAAGGAAGTGTACCTCGGTGCCGATTTCACTCTGTGACGCGCGGGCGCAATGTCGATTTGCGGGCGTGACGAGTGTTTCACCGGTCCGGGAATCACGTACAATGCATTTTACTTGCCAATCTCCGACAGCCCTTATGCCAACAGCCGCTTCGCCCCCGCCGCCCCGGTATCGCCGCGCCGCCCCGGGCATCGAGAACGCCACCTGGGCCCCGTGCGGGCACTTCGACTCGCCATGAAACAGACCCTGCAGCTTCGGCTCGGCCAGCAGCTGACCATGACGCCGCAGCTGCAGCAGGCGATCCGCCTGCTGCAGCTCTCCACCCTGGAACTGCAGAGCGAGATCCAGGAGGCGCTCGATTCGAACCCGATGCTGGAGGTCGAGGAAGACACCCCCGACGCCCCCGTGGACAACCTGCAGCGGCCCGAGAACGGTGCCGACAACGGTGCGGCGAACGAGGCCGAGTCGGCCCCGGCGGCGGAAGCCGAGCAGAACGAGCCGGACCTCGAGGCAGACTTCGCGAGCGCCGAGCAGAACATGCCCGAAGAGCTCCCGGTCGACAGCGCCTGGGAGGACATCTACGAGCCCAGCTACACCTCGAACCTGAGCCGCGGCGAGGACTCCGAACGCGATTTCCTCGACTACCAGAGCGACGAGTCCGACGCCTCGCTGCGCGATCACCTGCACGGGCAACTGCGGCTGCTGCCGCTGAGCGACCTCGACGTGGCCATCGGCACCGCCATCATCGACTCGGTGGACGACAACGGCTACCTGAGCGACTCGCTGGAGGGCATCTTCGAGGGTCTGCTGGCCGACAACGTGACCGAGGACGTCGCCGCCCTGGAGCTCGACCAGGTCGAAGCGGTGTTGCACATGATCCAGCAGTTCGACCCGCCGGGGGTCGCGGCGCGGGGCCCCGGCGAGTGCATGCTGCTGCAACTGCAGCACCTGGCGCCCGACACCCCCGGCGTCGCGACCGCCCGCAGCATCGTCGCCGAGCACCTGGACACGCTGGCGGCGCACGACCTGGCGCGGCTCCGGCGCCTGCTCAAGATCAGCGACGAGGAACTGCACCTCGCGATCGCCGCAATCCAGTCGCTCAACCCGCGCCCCGGCGCCCAGATCGCCTCCAAGCGCATCCAGTACATCGTGCCGGACGTGTTCGTGCGCAAGCACAAGGGCGTGTGGCGGGTCGAGCTGAACCCCGATATCGCCCCGCGCCTCAGCATCAATACGCTCTACTCGAGCATGGTCCGGCGCGCGGACAACAGCGAGGACAACAGCTTCCTGCGCAACCATCTGCAGGAAGCGCGCTGGTTCATCAAGAGCCTGCAGAGCCGCAACGAGACGCTGCTCAAGGTGGCGACCACCATCGTCAAGCGACAGCGCGGGTTTCTCGAGTACGGCGAGGAGGCGATGAAACCCATGGTGCTGCGCGACGTGGCCGAGCAACTGGAGATGCACGAGTCGACCATATCGCGGGTGACCACCCAGAAGTACATGCACACGCCGCGCGGCATCTTCGAGTTCAAGTTCTTCTTCTCGAGCCACGTGGGCACCGCCGACGGCGGCGAATGCTCGGCAACCGCCATCCGTGCCATGGTGCGCAAGCTGATCGCCGAGGAGAACCGCAGCAAGCCGTTGAGCGACAACAAGATCGCGAGCATACTCGTCGACAAGGGCATCAACGTTGCCCGGCGCACGGTGGCCAAGTACCGGGAAGCCATGGCGATCCCGCCCTCGAACGAGCGCAAGCGCCTGGCATGAGCCGCGCCGCGCCGGCACACTGATCGGGAGGCGTATGCCCCTGGGACGCCGCATCAGCGCAAGTCACCGCTCGGGCGCACCTCTGCGCCACCCCCACGCACACTTCCGGGAGTCACTATGAACGTTTCGATAACGGGCCATCACGTGGATGTCACCGAGGCGTTACGCACCTACGCGGCGAACAAGATGCAGCGACTGGAGCGCCATTTCGACAACGTTACCGAAATCCACGTGATCCTGAGCGTAGAGAAACTGCGCCAGAAAGCGGAAGCCAGGATCAGCCTGGCCGGCGGCGTCGTGTATGCCGACGCCGTGGAGGAAGACATGTACGCCGCGCTGGACCTGCTGGCGGACAAGCTCGACCGCCAGGTCATCCGCCACAAGGAAAAGCTCCGCGATCACCACAAGAAAGACAAGTACGTGAGCTGAGAGGCCCACGCCCGAGCCATCGAGCACCGACATGACCCAGTTCGACGAGTTCCTCCAGCGCACCGCCATCGAGTGCGCCAGCCCCTGCGCCAGCAAGAAGAAGGCCCTCGAGACGCTGAGCGCGTTGCTGGCCCGCCACGCCGCGGCGGACGAAGCGCGCATCTTCGACAGCCTGCTCGCCCGCGAGCGCCTCGGCACCACCGGCCTCGGTTTCGGCGTCGCCATCCCGCACGGTCGACTGGACAACCTCGAGCACTCGGTGGGCGCCCTGCTGGTACTGAGCCAGGGCATCGATTTCGATGCGCCGGACGGCGAACCGGTCGACCTGTTGTTCGGGCTGCTGGTACCGCAGGCGTGCAACGACGAGCACCTGCAGTTGCTCGCCCGCCTCGCGCAGATGTTCAACGACGAGGCCGTGCGCGGCCGACTGCGCGAGCAACCGGACCCGCAGGCGCTGCGCAAGGTGCTGGAGGCCTCGTTGTCCAACCCGGCGGAACCGGCCTGAGAAAGGAAATTTTCCCATAAATATCAATTAATTGAGTAATCTCCGCCGACCTCGGGCGAGGTTGCGCGCGGCGCGTGCACGGGACACGCAGTACAATGCGCTCTGGCGGTCGCGTTCGGCGGCCCGGTGTGAGAACGCATGAAACTGATCATCGTCAGCGGGCTGTCGGGCTCAGGCAAGAGCGTCGCGCTGAACACCCTCGAGGACGAAGGGTTCTACTGCGTCGACAATCTGCCCACCGGCCTGCTGCACCCCCTGCTCGACAGCATCCGCGGCTCGCGGCTGCGCC
>JBFJWO010000155.1:0-10177 GCA_041623575.1 Gammaproteobacteria bacterium | reverse complement strand
GGGCCCTGTGTTTCCCGCTGTGGTGGCTGCTCGCCATGCCGACCCTGCGGCTCAAACGCCCGGACTGGTTCACGCCGGGCCCGGCGCCGGCGCGGCGAGTGGCCTCGTTGCGCTCGCGGATGCAGGCGAGCCCGCTCTCCCCGTGGGCCTGGTCCGCGCCCTGGGCCGTCTGGGTCGCCGCCGCCGCGGTGGTGATTTCGCTGACCCGTTCCAGCGCCTGGCCCGAGCCGCTGCTACCCTGGCTGATGGGGGCGATGGGCGGGCTGTGGCTGCTGCTGGGCCAGTACGGAACGCGCTGGTTCCTGCTCGAGCCCGAACCGCTGGACGGCGGTGGCTCGCCCGAGCTGCTGGAAGCCTACGCGCGGTTGCGCCGCTTCAAGGTCTTCGGCTGGTTCGCCCTGGCGTGCGCGGCCATGCTCGTGTTCACCGGCGTGGCCCTGCTCGCGGCCGTGCGGGCGGAGCTCACGACGATGGTCGTGCTCGGTGCCGGCGGCGGCAGCCTGCTCGGCGTCGCCGGGGGCGCGCTCGGCACCTATGGCACGGTGTTGCGCGGTCGTATCGTCGAACTACGCCGCCACCTGGAGGCCGCCGGCTGAGTGATCAGCCAGCCCTGGCGCCGTAACGCACCCGGCGGGCGGCTTTCCTGATATCGCCAGCATGGTATAACGACGCCGCCCCCGAGGAGCGGCCATGTCCAGGAATCGTCGATCACGCACCGCGCCGCGGCGCCCGCGGCATCATCGCCGGGTCCCGTCTCGTCGTTGCCGCGCTCGCGCGTCACCCCGGGCACGCGCCGTCGGCCCGCGCCCGAGCCCGCCCGTGTCGAATCGGCCATGACGCGCGATGCCGACCGACCCGCCCGGCGCACCCGGGCACGCCGCGGCCGGCGGCGATCCTCGCCCGAGGCGGCCGCCGGCGCGCCGCTTGCGCCCGGCTACGTGACGCGCGCCATCCCGCACTACGCGTTCCTCGACGAGGAGGCGCTGGTGCGCCTCGAGGACCAGGCCGACTGGCTGCTGGAGGAGATCGGCATCGAGTTCCGCGACGACCCGAGGGCGCTCTCCATCTGGCGCGAGGCCGGCGCCGAGGTGCGCGAGACCCGCGTGAGGCTGCCCCGCGGGATGGCTCGCAAACTCTGCGCCACGGCGCCGGCCGAGTTCACCCAGGTGGCGCGCAATCCCCGACGCTCGGTCCCGATCGGCGGTGCGCACCAGGTCTTCGCGCCGGTCTACGGCGCGCCCTTCGTGCGCTGCCTCGAGCACGGCCGGCGTTACGGCTCGCTCGCGGATCTCGAGAAGCTGGTCAAGCTCACCTACCGCCTGCCCGCGCTCGGCCACTCGGGGTTCGTCACCTGCGAGCCCTGCGACCTGCCGGTCAACAAGCGCCACCTCGACATGCTGTACGCGCACATGCGCTACAGCGACAAGCCCTTTCTCGGCGCGATCACCGAGAAGTCGCGCGCGCAGGACAGCGTGGACATGGCGCGCCTGCTGTTCGGCGCCGAGACGCTCGAGCGCCACTGCGTGATCCTCGGCAACGTGAACACCAACTCGCCGCTGCTGGTCGACAAGGTGGTGACCGAGGCGATCCAGGTCTACTGCGGCGCCGGCCAGGGCATCATCGTCGCGCCGTTCGTGCTCGGCGGCGCCATGGGGCCGGTGACCACGGCGGCGTCGGTCTCGCAGGCGCTCGCCGAGGCCATGGCCTGCTGCGCGTTCTCGCAACTGGTGCGCCCGGGCGCGCCGTTCGTGCTCGGCAACTTCCTCTCCTCGATGAGCCTGAAGAGCGGCGCGCCGACCTTCGGGATGCCCGAGCCGGTGATGTCCAACCTCGCCATCGGGCAACTCGCGCGGCGCCTCGGCGTGCCGCTGCGCTGCGGCGGTTCGCTGACCGCCGCCAAGCTGGCCGACGCCCAGGCCGCCTACGAGAGCGCCGACTCGATGCTGTCCACCGTGCTCGGCGGCGCCCACTTCGTGCTGCACGCGGCCGGCTGGCTGGAAGGGGGGCTGGTCACCGGGTTCGAGAAACTGGTGCTCGACGCCGACCGCCTCGGCGCCTACCAGGTGCTGCTGCGCGGCCTGCCGATCGACGACAACGCGCTGGCCCGCGACGCCTACCGCGAAGTCGAACCCGCGGGTCATTTCCTCGGCTGCGCGCACACGCTGCGCAACTACGAGAGCGCCTACTACGACGCCGTGCTGTCGGACTCGGAGAGCTTCGAGCAGTGGACGGAGAACGGCTCACGCGATGCGATGACCCGCGCCCACCGGCGCTGGACGGCGTTGCTCGAGAGCTACGAGCCGCCGCCCATCGACGCCGGTGTCGACGAGGCATTGCGCGAGTTCATCGCGCGGCGCAAGGCCGCCGGCCCGGACATGTGGTACTGAGCGCGCGCCGCCGGACAGATCCACACCTTGCGCCGGACGACCCGGGGCGAGCGCCTTCGCAGTTGACGCGCTCGCGCGAACGCGCGGTCACGTTTCGCACAGGCTCGCGAAAACGGCCAGGTTCGCCAGATCGAGGTCGTCGTCCAGCGGCGCCGCCTGGGCGGCGAACTTGACGATGACGGTCTCGCTCGGCGGGTCGACGTACAGCCACTGGCCGTGAATGCCCAGCGCGAAGTACGCGCTGCCCGGCGCGCCGGTCTGGTACCACTGGTTGCGGTAACGCCCGTGCGGCAGCAGCGCGGCGAACTCCCCGCGCTGCCACGCGCCGGCGTCGCCGGTGGCGGTGCACTCGCGTACCCACTCGGCCGACAGGACCCGCATGCCGTGCAGTTTGCCCTGCCCTAGCATCATCTCCCCGACGCGCGCCAGGTCGCGCGCGGTGGCGCAGAACCCGCCCGCCGTACGTGCAGCGCCCTCGGCGTCCACGGTGACGTAGGCGTCCGTTTCGGCGCGCAGCGGCTGCCACAACCACTCGCTCAGCAGGTGCGCGAGGCGTTGCCCGGCGGCGCGCTCGATCACCCAGCCGAGCAGGTCGGCGTTGGGCGAGACGTAACGAAACGCGTGACCGTGCTCACCGGGCGCGCGCGGCAGGGTCAGCAGGAACCCATGCAAGGTCTCGCTAGTCGCGCCCGGCAGCGGCGGGTTCCAGCCGGTGGCGGCACGGTAGCGGCCGTACTGCCCGTCGCGGGTGAGGTACGACTCGTCGAACACCACGCTGACGGTCATGTCGAGCAGGTGGCGCACCGTGCAGTCGGCGTACGCCGTGACGGCGACCTCCGGCAGGTAGTGCGAGACGGGCGCCGCCGGGTCGAGCAGGCCGCGGTCGGCGGCGGCGCCGGCCAGCAGGCCGGTCAGCGACTTGCTGACGGAGAAAACGATGTGCGGTTCGCCGGCGCAATCCTCATCGGCGTACCACTCGACGAGCACCTTGCCGGCGCGCAGCGCGACCAGCGCAGTGGTCTGAGATCGCTCGAGAAACGCGGCGAGGTCGCCGCCGCCGGGCAGCGTCGACACGGCGCGACGTTCGACGGCCAACCCGGCCGTGGCCGGCGGACAGCACGCGCGCACACGCTCGGTGGGAATCAACTCGCGCACGTGGTGGAACGCCCAGCGATTGGCGGGCGCCTCGCGCCAGTTACCGAGGTGCACGCCCGGCGGGCGCGCAATCACGCGGGCTCTCCGAAGACGGCGCGGCGGGCGCTGCCCGCCGCGCGCGCGCCGCTTACTTCTGCAACTCGGTCCAGATCGCGGTGTAGAGTTTCAGCACGTCGGGCGGGCAGGTCGGCATGAAGGTCCCCGCCGCCTTGAACTGGTCCGGGATCACGACCTCCGGGGCGTCGATCATGTCCTTCGGCATGTAGGCCTCCGAGCCCTTGATGCCGTTGGCATAGCGTGCGAACGCCGAGATCAACGCGGCATTCTCGGGCGCCATGATGAAGTTCATGAACAGCTTCGCGTTCTCCACGTTCTGGGCGTCCTTGAGGATGGCGACACTGTCCATCCACAGCACGTAGCCCTCGCGCGGGTAGCCGTAGCGCACGTCCGGGTTCTTCTGGCGCGCGCGAAACGCCGCGCCGTTCCAGTAGGCCGAGGCCGCGAGGTCGCGCCCGGCGAACTTCTCGATGATGCCGTAGTCCATGGACAGCCACTTCGGCTTGGCCTCGACCAGCTTGTCGCGCACCTTTTTCAGCAACACCTTGTCACCGGTGCACGGCTGCCCGCCGAGGTACATGATGGTCATGCCCATGACGTCGCCCATCTCCGGCGCGACGTTGATCTTGCCGACCAGTTCCGCCGGCGGGTCGAGAAAGATCGCCGAGGTGTTGATGTCGCCCGAGTAGACGGAGGTGTCGACCACCATGCCGACGCTGCCCCACTGCCACGGGGCGGTGTAACGCCGGCCCGGGTCCCAGGGCACGTCGCGCCACTCGTCGGCGACGTGCTTGAAGTTCTCCATCTGGTCGGGGCGCGCCTCGAGCAGCAACCCTTCGCGCACCCAGATGGGCACGTAGTTGGCGGACGGCACCACGATGTCGAAGCCGTGCCCGCCGGCCTTGACCTTGGCCAGCGCCGTCGAGTTGGAGTCGTAGTCGGTCAGCGTGACCTTGACGTCGTAGGCCTTCTCGAACTTGGCGACCAGTTCCGGGTTGGTGTAGTTGCCCCAGTTGAAGATGTTCAACTGCCCGGCGGCGGAAGCGGTACCGCTCGCCACGCTTAGCGCGAAGCCCACGGCGGCCGCGGTCGTTCTGCTAATCATCGGTGTGTTCTCCTCACAGTGAGACGCTTCAGGTTTTTTTCCGGCTGATCATGAATATCACCGTCACCAGCGCAACCGAGATCGCCAGGAGCACGGTGGATATCGCGTTCATCTCCGGGGTTATCACCCGGCGCAACTGGCCGAGCATGTACGTCGGTAGTGTATCCTGACCGGCCGACTTGACAAGTTCCGTGATCACCACGTCGTCGAGCGAGATCACGAAAGCCAGCATGGCGCCGGCGAGGATGCCCGGGCGCATCAGCGGCAGCGTCACCCGCCGGAACGCCAGCCACGGCGTGGCGTAGAGATCGCTGGCCGCGGTCTCTAGCGAGCTGTCCATGCCTTCCAGGCGCGCGCGGATCGGCAGGTAGGCGAACGGGATGCAGAACGCGGTGTGCGCCACGATCAGGTAGGCGAGCCCGTGGTAGCCGCTGGCGGTCTTGATCAGCGCGAAGAAAATGAGCAGCGCCACGCCGGTGACGATTTCCGGCACCATCAACGGCTGGTTGATCATCGCGTAGATCGCGGTCAGCCCACGGTAGGGTCGCGTGCGCGTGGTACCGAGCGCGGCCATGGTGGCGAGCACGGTGGCCGCGGCCGATGCCACGCTCGCCACCACCAGCGAACGCAACGCCGCGTCCTGCACCAGTTCGTTGTGCCAGGCGGCAACGTACCAGCGCCAGGAGAAGCCCTCCCACACGGCGATCGAGGTCCCGCTGTTGAACGAGTAGGTCACCAGCGTGACGATCGGCGCATAGAGCAGCACGAAGCAGGTGACCGCCACGGCCGTGAAGCCTGGCAGTCGCTTGATCGAGAACGCGCCCGCCTCAGCCATGCTCGCTCCCGCGCTGCACGGTGCGCACGTAGACCAGCAAGGCCACCATGACGATCACCAGCAAGGTGATGGACAACGCCGCCCCCAACGGCCAGTTGTGCCCCTGGCCGAACTGCAGCTCGATCAGGTTGCCGAGCATCATGTTCTTGCCGCCGCCGAGCACGCGGGGCGTGACGTAAGCCCCCAGCGCCGGGATGAACACCAGGATGCAGCCGGCGACGATGCCCGGTTTGACCAGCGGCACGATGATGCGCCACAGGACCCGCGCGCGCGTGGCGTAGAGGTCGTAGCCGGCCTCCACCAGCCGGAAGTCGAGCTTCTCCAGGGCCGCGTACAGCGGCAGGATCATCAACGGCAGGTAGACGTAGGTCATGCCCAGCATGATGGCCACATCGGTGTAGAGGATCTGGATCGGCTCCACGATCACGCCGAGCTCGACCAGCAGCGTGTTGAGGATCCCCTGGTTGCGGATCACCTCCATGATGGCGAAGGTGCGGATCAGCAGGTTGGTCCAGAACGGGATGGTGATCAGGAACAGCCACACGTTGCGGCTGCGAGGCGGGCGGGTGGCGATGAAGTAGGCGGTCGGGAACCCGAACAGCAGCGCCAGCACCGTGGTCATGAAAGACAGCGACAGCGAACGCCAGAAGATCGAGAGGTGCGCGTCGGCGAGCGACAGGGTGTCGTCGAAGATGTCGCGGTGCAGAAACACCTTCTGCCAGCCTTCCAGCGACGCGTGCCAGACGACGCCGCCGTAGTCGCCCGCGCCGAGGAACGAGTAGACCAGCATGATGAGCAGCGGCCCGGAGGCGGCGAAGGCCAGCACCACCAGCGCCGGGACGCTCAGCATCACGTTACGCCGGACCTCGGCCTGCTGCACCCGGCGCTCGGCGGTTGCGGCCGTGGCGGGCAGCGAGGCGGATCGAGCGTGCGTCGCCACGTCAGTCGCGCAGCACCTGCACGACGCCGGCGCCGATGACGATACCGACCTCGCTGCCGGGTGCGAACAGCTCGCGCCGCCCGCGCGTGTTCTGCACCCGCGCGGTGAAACGCTCGCCGCCCGGCAGGCTCAGGTGGTAGTGGGTGTCGGTGCCGAAGTAGACGATGTTCTCCAGCCGGCCCTTCAGGCTGGCCTCCCCGGCCGGCGCCAGCGTGACCTGCTCGGGGCGCACCGCCACGGTCACCTCGCTCGCGCCCGCGAGTTCCGGCGGCAGGTCGGCCTCCAGCTCCAGGCCGCAGCCGAGGCGCAAGGTCGCGGCCGCACCGTTTCGCCCCTGCACCCGCGCGCCGAGGAAGTTGGTGTCGCCGATGAAGTCCGCCACGAAACGCTCGATCGGGCGATCGTAGATCTCGTGCGGCGGGCCGACCTGCAGCACGCGCCCGGCGTTCATCACCGCCACGCGCTCGGACATGGTGAGCGCCTCTTCCTGGTCGTGGGTCACGAAGATGAACGTGATGCCGGTCTCGTGCTGCAGGCGCTTGAGCTCGATCTGCATTTCCTTGCGCAGCTTGTAGTCGAGCGCCGACAGCGGCTCGTCCAGCAGCAGCACCTGCGGGTGCGGCGCCAGCGCCCGCGCCAGCGCGACGCGCTGCTGCTGGCCGCCGGAGATCTGGTCGGTGCGCCGGTCGCGCAGTTCCTGCATGCGCACCAGGCGCAGCATGGCGTCCACCGTGTGCTCGATCTCCTCGCGCGGTTTGCCGAGCATCTCCAGCCCGAAGCCGATGTTCTGCTCGACGCTCATGTGCGGGAACAGCGCGTAGTTCTGGAACACGGTGTTCACCGAGCGCTTGTAGGGCGGCAGGTGGGAGATATCGGTGCCGTGCAGCTCGATGCTGCCCGAGGTCGGGTGGTCGAAGCCCGCGATCAGGCGCAGCAGGGTGGTCTTGCCGCAACCCGAGGGGCCGAGCAGGGTGAAGAACTCGTTGTCGCGGATGGCCAGCGAGACGTCGTCGAGCGCGCGCACCGGCTGCTCCGCGTCGCCGAACAGCTTGCTGACCCCGGTGACCCGGATGGCCACCTCCGCCGTGTCCGCCCCCATTGGTACCTGCCTTGTCGTGAGTTCGCCGCTCGCGCCGGCGGACGATGCAGCGTAGCGTACAATGCCCCGACCCGGAAGCGGCGAGCGACGCCCCGCGGCCCGCGCCGGTCCCCGTGGGCAGCGGCGCTCGCGCGGGCTTCCAACGACTGACCAGGACCCAGGCCCGTGCGGCGCAAGACCTCCGATGCCCCTCCCCCCGGTGCCGCCCCGAGCGCCGGAGCCGCGCTTGCGCCGGCCACCTCGGCGCGCTTCTCGGCGCTCGGCGAGCCGCGCTTTCGCAGCTTCTGGCTGGGCTCGCTCGCGGCGGTCGGCGGCGTGCAGCTGATGACCATCGCGCTCGGCTGGCTGGTCTACGAGCTGAGCGGCTCGCCGCTGGACCTCGGGTTGCTCGGCGCGTCGATGGCGCTGCCGACCATCGCGCTGACGCTGTTCGGCGGTGTCCTGGCCGATCGCCTGGACAAGCGCAAGCTGCTGATCGCCACCTCCGGCGCGGCCGGCGCGCTGCTGTTGCTGCTGGCGCTGCTCGATGCCACCGAGACGGCGCGCGTGGGCAACGTGCTCGCCGTCGCCGCCCTGATCGGCCTGGTCACCGGCCTCGACTGGCCGGCCCGGGGCTCGATCTTCCCGAGCCTGATCGAACGCCGCCACATGATGAGCGCGGTGGCCCTGAACTCGATCCTGTGGCAGGCCACCCGCATGGCGGTGCCCGCGCTCGGCGGCATGCTGATCGCCGTCACCGGCACCGCGCCGGCGTTCCTGCTCTCCGCCGCCGGCTTCGCCTGCATGGTAGCGGTGCTGCACCGCCTGCGGCCCGACCCGCAGGTGCGCGCCGCCGGCGCCTCGCTGCAGCAGATCGCCGAAGGCATCGGCTTCATCGTGCGCAACCGGCTGTTCGCCGTGCTCATCCCGCTGACCTGGGTCAGCATGTTCTTCGCCACCTCGTTCATCCAGATCATGCCCGCGTTCGCCGACCTGCTCGGCGTGGACGAGCGCGGCTTCGGCGCGCTGGTCTCGGCGTTCGGCGTCGGCTCGGTCGGCGGCACCCTGATCATCGGCACGCGCCAGCGCGTGCGCTGGATCGGCCGGGTGATGCTGCTGGCGCTGGCTGCCTCGGCGCTCGCGCTGAGCGGGTTCGCCGCGCTGGGGTTCGCCGTGGCGAGCGTGCCCGGCGCCTTCTACTGGGCGCTGCTCGCGGTGGCCCTCAACGGCCTGCTGCACTCGGTGTTCCTGATCGCCTCCATGACCGTGCTGCAACTGCACGTGCCCGACACGCTGCGCGGGCGGGTGATGGGCATTCACGGCATCACTTTCAGCCTGATACCGCTGGGCGGGCTGTTCACCGGGGCACTGGCGGCGGTGACCTCGCCGCCGCTGGCCACGTCGGCCGGCGCGGCCATCGTGCTGGCGGCCTGTGCCTGGGTGGCCGCCACCCAGGCCGAGGTGCGCGACCTCGACGGCACCCGGGTCGAGGACCGCGGCCAGGGATGAGGGCACGCGCTGCCGATTCGGCAACGGATAGTCTCAAAATTGATGCTTTATTCGATCACGTGAGTCTGCAACACTGCCGCGAGGTCCGACGCCAACAGCCAATACCGAATGCGCGGGCCCGACTTCCCACCGCAGGAGGAACCAAGAGCATGTCTGACTTCACGATCAAGCGTCGCGAGCTGTTGCTGGGCGCCGGCGCGCTGGGGGGGCTGGCGGCGACCGGCAGCCTGCTGAGAGTCACACCGGCGGCGGCCGCCGGCAAGGCCAAGGTGGTCATGCAACTCGGCTGGCTGGCCTCCAACGGCATCCTCGGCGAGGTGGTCGCGGCCAAGCAGGGGTTCTACGCCAAGGAGGGCGTCGAGCTCGAGATCATCCCCGGCGGCCCCAACGTCGACGGCGTCGGCGGCGTGGCGGCGGGGCGCTCGACGCTCGGGCAGACCTCGTCGAGCCCGTCGGTGATGCTGGCGCGCTCCGCCGGCATCCCGATCAAGGCCTTCGCGGCCGGTTACCAGAAGCACCCGTTCACCTATTTCTCGCTGTCCGATGCGCCGATTCGCGCGCCGCGCGACATGATCGGCAAGACCATCGCCACCCAGCCGACGGCGAAGATCCTGCTGCGCGCGCTGCTGGCGAAGAACGGCATCGCCGAGGACCAGGTGGAAGTGGTCAACATGGGCTCGGACATGAACCAGCTCATGACCGGGCAGGTGCAGGCGGTGACCGGCTGGCTGACCAACACCAACGCGCTGAAGATCCTCGGCGACAAGCGCCACGACCTGATGCTCTGGGACACGGGCATCCAGCTCTACGCCAACGTCTACTTCGCCACCGACCAGACGCTCGGCGAGCACGCCGACGTGCTGGCCGGGTTCCTGCGCGGGTCGGCGCAGGGCTGGGGTTACGCGCGGCGCAATCCGCAAGCCGCCGTGAACATCCTGGTCGACGCCTACCCGAACCTGAGCCGCGAGAGCGAAATGGCCGCGGTCGACCCGGTGCTCGGCTTCAGCTTCAACGAAACGACCCGCGCCAGCGGCTGGGCCGCGATGAACCGCGACAACTGGGCGGCACAGGTCGAGACCTACGCCTCGCTCGGGCAGTTCAAGGGCAGCGT
>JBFJWO010000154.1:0-10213 GCA_041623575.1 Gammaproteobacteria bacterium | reverse complement strand
GCCACCGCCGAGAGACGGCCGATCGACCAGTCGTCGTCGATGACCAGGCGATGACCGCGCCTGCGCAGGTCCTCGCGCAGGTCCTTGCCGAACCGGCCTTCGAGGGTCAGGTCGCCGGGCGCGTACTCGCGCGGGTAGAACGAACTCGGGAAATGCTCGGTGTGAAAAGCGGGCGCGTCGATCGCCTGCTGCAGGTTTTGCCCGAAATGGACCTTGCGCAGGAACAGGTGCAGCGCCCACTGGTCCTGCTTGTCGCCGCCCGGGGTGCCGAAGGCCATCCAGGGTTGCCCTTCGCGCAGCGCGATGGTGACGGACAACGTGGTGCGGGGTCGCTTGTAAGGCGCGATGCAGCCGGGCGAGGCGGCGTCCAGCCAGAACATCTGTCCCCGGTTGCTGAGCCCGAAGCCCAGGCCCGGCACGACCGGCGTGCTCTGCAGCCAGCCGCCGCTGGGGGTGGCGGTGACCATGTTGCCGAAGCGATCGACGATGTCCAGGTGGCAGGTGTCGCCCTCGGCCGGGCGGTCGTCGAAACGGGCCACCGTGGGCTCGCCGATGGCGGCGTCGGCGCCGGCCGCGGGGTCGCGCGGGCGCTCGAAGACCGGGCCGCCGAAACCGGGGATCGCGCCGGGGCGCAGGTCGAGCGAGCAGTGCTCGCCGATCAGTGCACGTCGTCGCTCGTTGTAGCTGTCGCTCAACAGCGTCTGCAGCGGCACCTCGACGTGCTCCGGGTCGCCGTAGAAGGCTTCGCGATCGGCGAAGGCGAGCTTGCTGGCCTCGATGACGGTGTGCACGAACTCGCCCGGCGCCAGGGCTGCGAGGTCGAAGCCCGCGAGCAGCGCGAGTTGCTGCAGGAACACCGGGCCCTGTCCCCACGCCGCCGTCTTGCACACGGTGATCCCGTGATAGTCGTAACTCACCGGGTCTTCCAGCCCGGGGCGCCAGCGTGCCAGGTCATCGCCGCGCAGCAGGCCGCGGTGGCGACGCCCGGTAGTGTCCCTGACCTCGGCGGTGCGCATGAACCCGTCGATCGCCTCGGCCACGAAGCCCCGGTACCAGGCCTCGTGGGCGGCCTCGATCTGGCGCTCGCGATTCGCACCGCTGCGCCGGGCGGTGCGCAGGATGCGTTCGTAGGTCGCCGCGAGCGCGGGGTTGCGAAACAGCGAACCCGGGGCGGGCACGCGGTCGCCGGGCAGGTACACCTCGGCCGAGCTCGGCCAGTCGTTGCGAAACGTCTCCTGCAGCGCGTCGATCGTCAGGCTGATGTTGGGTACCAGCGGGTAGCCATCGCGCGCCAGTGCGATGGCGGGGGCGAGCACGTCCTCGAGCGCAAGCGTCCCGTAGTCGCGCAGCAGCGCCAGCCACGCGCCGAACGCTCCCGGCACCACGACCGGCAGCTGCCCGGTCCCGGGCACGATGTCGAGGCCGAGCGCCTGGTAGGCGGCGAGCGTCGCCGCGCCGGGCGCCGGCCCCTGCCCGCAGATCACCTTGATGGCGCCGCCGGCGGGCGCGACCATGATCGGCACGTCGCCCCCGGGGCCGTTGAGGTGCGGCTCCACGACCTGCAGGGCGAAGCCGGTGGCGGCGGCGGCATCGAACGCGTTGCCGCCGCGCTCGAGCACGGCCATGCCCGTCGCGCTCGCCAGCCAGTGCGTGGTCGCCACCATGCCGAACGTCCCGAGCAGCTCGGGGCGGGTGGTGAAGTCGTCGCTCACCGTCGGGACCTCGTTGGGGATCGGGGCTCGCGAGCGGCCACATGGCGGCCGCCGTCGCCCTGCCCACGGTGCCCGGTCACGCGGGCTCGCCCGCGTCGGCCAGCGCCGCCAGCAGCCTCGGCGACCACTGCTCGAGGACGTCGAGCACGTGCCCGCGTAACGCCTGGCGCGCGCGCTCGACGCCGTCTTCGGCGATCGTTTCGAGGAGCTCGGAGTGCACGTTGCCGACGTCCGTATCGGTGAAGAACTCGGCCACGTCCTTGACGGTGTAGCGGTGCATGAACAGCGCGCAGCGGCGCAGGATGGGCTCGAGGGACAGCATGCCGGAGGCGCGCAGCAGCTGCGCATGGAACTCGCGGTCGAGTTCCGAGCAGGCGTAGGCATCGCCGGCGCTCGCCGCCGCCGCCATCTCGTCGACGGTCCGCCGCAGGCGCGCGTGGTGTTCCGCATCGAGCCGCCCGGCGGTTCGTTCGACGCCGGCGCTCTCGATCTGCAGGCGGATCCGCACCAGCTGGGCGGCTTCGGCGAGCGAGGTCGTCGACACGACCGTGCCGCGGTAGCCCCGGCGCGTCACCAGCCCGTCCTGCTCCAGGCGCATGAGCGCCTCGCGCACGGTGCCCTGGGAACAGCCGAACTCGGCGGCGATGTGCTGTTCGGCGATGACCGCCCCCGCGGGGAGTTCGGCAAGGATCACCCGCCGCTTGACGGCGTGGTACAGGGCGTCGGCCTTGCGACGTTTGGACAGCACGGTCGAGGGCGCCTCCGCGAACGCGGGCGCAGTGAACGTCCTGGAAGACAAGTCTGTGGCTTTCCCCGGGGCTATTATCGATAATGATATCAAAAGAGGGTCCCGGGTTGGCGTTGTTCGAACTCGACCGGCTGAGCGTGGAAATCAGCACCCCGAACGGGGTCATCCGTCCCGTAGACGATGTGTCCTGGTCGGTCGAGGCCGGTCAGACCACCGCCCTGGTCGGCGAGTCCGGGTCCGGCAAGTCGGTGACGGCGCTGGCCGCGATGGGCCTGCTGCCGAGCCCGCCCGTGCGTATCACCTCCGGCGCCATCCTGTTCAGGGGCGTCGACCTGCGCTCGCTCGACCCGGAAGCCCTGAGACGCGTTCGCGGCGCGAAGATCGCCATGGTGTTCCAGGAGCCCATGACGTCCCTGAACCCGGTGCGCTCGATCGGTCATCAGCTCACCGAGCACATGCGCCTGCACCTGTCGCTCGGCAAGGCCGACGCCCGCGCCCGCGCGATCGAGCTGCTGCGCCGGGTGGGCATCGCCGAACCCGGGGAACGCCTCGCGCAATACCCCCACCACCTCTCCGGCGGCATGCGCCAGCGGGTGATGATCGCCATCGCGCTGGCCTGCGACCCCGAACTCATCATCGCCGACGAACCGACCACGGCGCTCGACGTCACGATCCAGGAGCAGATCCTGGAACTGCTGAGGGAGTTGACCGAACGCGCCGGCGTCGGCCTCGTGCTGATCACGCACAACCTGGGTATCGTCGCCCGTTACGCCCATCGCGTGAACGTGATGTACGGCGGGCGCATCGTCGAGCAGGGCGAGGCGCACGAGTTGTACGCCAACCCGCGCCATCCCTACACGGTGGCGCTGCTCGACTCGGTGCCGAGACTCGACCGGGCGAAAGGGGCGCTGTTGAGCCCCATCCCCGGCTCGCCGCCCGATCCGGGCGACGCCGTCGCCGGTTGCCGTTTCAGGCCGCGGTGCGGTTTCGCGCTCGAGGCCTGCGCGGCGCAGCCACCGCCGCTCGAGATCGACGCGCGCGGACACGGCGCGGCGTGTTTCAACACCGCGGCTGTGCTGTCGCGTGCCGAGATGCACGGCGAGCCCCGGTTGCACCCGGCATGAGCGCGGCCGCGGCAGGCACGGGCGCCACCGTGCCGCTGGTTCGGGTGGAGCGCCTGCGCGTGCACTTTCCGCTGCGCAGGGGGCTGCTCTTCGAGCGTACCGTGGGCCACATCAAGGCGGTCGACGACATCTCGTTCGACATCGCGCCGGGCGAGACCTTCGGCCTGGTCGGCGAATCGGGTTGCGGCAAGACCACCGTGGCCCGCGCACTGCTGAAGCTGGTGCCGGCCAGCAGCGGTTCGATCTCCTTCGACGGTACCGATATCGCCGACCTGGACGCGCAGCAGACCCGGTTCTTCCGCCGCCGCGTCCAGTCGGTGTTCCAGGACCCGTTCTCCTCACTGAACCCGCGCCTGCGCGTGCACGAGATCGTCGGCGAACCGCTGGTCATCCATCGTGCGCTGCGCGGGCGCGAGCTTCGCGCACGCGTCGAGCGCCTGCTCGAGACCTGCGGGCTGCCGGCGTCGTTCGCCTCGCGGTTTCCTCACGAGATGAGCGGCGGGCAGCGCCAGCGCGTCGGGATCGCGCGCGCGCTCGCACTCGAGCCCGATCTCATCGTGTGCGACGAGGCCGTTTCGGCGCTGGACGTGTCCATCCAGGCGCAGATCATCAACCTGCTCTCGCGCCTGCAATCGGAGCTGGGACTGACGTACCTGTTCATCGGTCACGACCTGTCGGTGGTGCGCCACCTGTGCGATCGCGTCGGCGTGATGTACCTGGGACGGTTGGTCGAAGTGGCGAGCGCCGAGGCGTTGTTCGCCGCGCCCCGCCATCCCTACACCCGCGCCCTGATCGAAGCGGTCCCGGTACCCGACCCGGTACTGGAGCGCCAGCGCGATCACAAGCCGCTCCCCGGCGAGATCCCGAGCCCACTGTCGCCGCCGGCGGGTTGCGTGTTTCACCCGCGCTGCCCGCTGGCGGTCGAACGTTGCCGGGCCGAGGTCCCGGCCCTGAGGACGATCGACGCAGGCCTGGTGGCCTGTACCGAGGTGCACCGTGCCCCGCCGACGTCGTCCCGCCCTGGCGCCCGGCCAGGGTCGATTCCCGCACCCTAGCCAAACGAGAGGAGAGAGCATGAACAAGCCCCCTGATACACCGCGCCCGCAAGAGGAACTGCACGAGGCCTACGACTTCGATCCCCGCGACCCGATGGCCGGCCTGAGCCACCACGATCTGAGCGGGGTGGGCCTGTCGCGCCGCGCGACCCTGCGCCTGCTCGCCGCCGCCGGTACCCTCAGCGCCCTGCACCTGGTGCCCGGCACGGGCGCGATACGCCCCGCCGCGGCGGCGGCCGGTGGCACCCTGCGCGCCGGCTGGGCCGGGGTCGGCGAGATCCTGACCCTCGACCCGGCGCAGATCAACCAGGTGCTGCAGTTCCAGATCATGTCCAACGTGATCAGCGGCCTCACCCACATCAACGCCGAACTGATCGCCGAGCCGGACGTGGCGGAGAGCTGGGAGGTGAGTGCCGACGGCCGGCAATACACCTTCCGCCTGCGCAGGGGCGTGAAGTTCCACAACGGCGACGCGTTCACCGCCGACGATGTGCTCTACACCTACAACCGCTCGAAAGACCCCGCGCAGTCGATTCACGGGCGCGTGCTGGCGAACGTTGCCGAGGTGGTCAAGCTCGACGACTACACCGTGCGGTTCGTGCTGGGCGCGCCGCAGGCCTCGTTCCTCGTCAAGACCACCGAGCGCGCTTCCGGGCGCGCCCTGTCGATCGTCTCGCGCGGCGCGCTGGCCGCGATGGGGGCGGCCGGCTACGGGCTGAAGCCGGTCGGGACCGGTCCGTTCAAGGTCACCGAGCACGAGCTCGGCCAGGGCGTGGTGCTGGAGAAGAACCCGGACTACTTCGACCCCGAACGCCCGCTGCTCGACAAGGTGGTGATCAAGCCCATCGACGGGGCGGAACCCATCGCCGGGGCGCTGGAGGCCGGCGACGTGCAGTTCATCGGCGGCAACCCGATTCCGGCGCAGCTGATCGATCGCTTCGCCGCCAACCCCGACCTGGTCGTCGACGAGAAGCCGGGGCCCGGTTTCCAGTCCGTGTGGCTGAACCCGTGGCACAGCGCGATGGCGGTCACCGACTTCAACAAGCCCATCGACGTGCTGAAGAGGGAAAAGGGTTTCATGGTGCGCCTGGCGCTGGCCAAGGGTCTCGACCGCGAGCGGTTCATCAAGCAGGCGCGCTTCGGCCGCGGCGTGGCGGCCTACGGATCGATCAATCCCGCAATGGGTTACTACTACGACAACTCGCTCGCCGAGACCAGCGAGCAGGCCTTCGACCTCGAGCAGGCGCGCGCCCTGATGGCCGCGGCCGGGTACCCCGACGGCAAGGGCTTCCCGGCGCTGGAGCTGATCTGTACGCCCGGCACGAAACGCGACGCGCAAGTGGTTGCCGACATCTACAAGCGCAACCTCGGCATCACCGTCAACGTCGTGCCCAAGGAGTTCTCGGTCGGGATCGTGGACTTCAACACGCTGCAGTTCGACATGCGCCTGGGCGGGTCGGGGGGCGACTACGACCCGGACGACGGCCTGGTCGACTGGATGCACACCGCCTCGAAGTTCAACGGGCCCAAGCGCGACACGGCGAAGTATCCGTTCGGGTATTTCTCCGATTCGCAGGCCGACGACCTGATCACCCGGCAATCGGCGACGGCCGATCCGGCGAAGCGCCGGGAACTGGTGCATGCGGCCAACCGGATCAACTCCGACAAGGTCACCTGCGCTTTCCTCTACCACCCGGTAGACGTGCAGGTCAGGCACAAGCGCGTGAACTTCCCCTCGCGCAGCCGCATTCCCGGCCTCGCCGACCTCGACCGCGTGTCGCTCACGTAGGTCGCGCTGCGCCGCGGGTGGGGGCGTCTTCGCACCGCCCGCACCCGCGGCGCCCCGGCGGTAGCGCTCGATGAGTCGATACCTGTTACGACGCTTGCTCGGCGCCATCGTGGTGATGTGGGCAGTCGCCACGCTGGTGTTCTTCATGCTGCGGGTGGTACCGGGCGACCCGATCGCGGCGATGCTCGCCGACGTCGGCGGCGCCGAGGAGGAGGCGGCGTTGCGGGTCAAGCTCGGGCTGGACCAGCCGGTGTACGTCCAGTACGCGAAATGGTTCTGGAACGCCGGCCAGGGCGATCTCGGCGCGTCCATCTACGGCAGCCGCGTGCCGGTTGCGCAGATCCTGCTCGAAGCGCTGCCGCGAACGCTGTCGCTGGCGGCGTTGTCCGCCGTCATCGCGGTTGCGATCGCGGTCCCGGCCGGCATCATAGCCGCGACCCGCAAGAACACCGCCGCGGACAATGCCGTCAGCCTGGCCGCTTTCCTCGGCCTGTCGATGCCCGATTTCTGGCTGGCGATCCTGCTGATCATCGTGTTCGCCGCCAACCTCAAGCTGATGCCCGCCATCGGCTACGTGGCGATGGACGAGAGTTTCTGGTTGTGGCTGAAGCACCTGATCCTGCCGGCGATCGCGGTCGGCACGGGTTTCTCGGCCATCATCGCGCGCATGATCCGTTCCTCGATGCTGGAGGTCCTGAGCGCCGACTACATGCGCGTAGCCGCCTCCAAGGGGCTGACCAAGCGAATGCTGCTGCTGGGCCACGCGCTGCCGAACGCGCTGATACCGGTGGTTACCGTGATGGGCATCGCGCTCGCGTTGTTGATGGCCGGCGCGGTGGTCGTCGAGAACGTGTTCGCCATCAAGGGTATCGGGCGCGTGCTGATCCAGGGGATACTGAACCGCGATTACCCGGTGGTGCAGGGGGCGGTGCTGGTGGTTTCGGCGATCTTCGTGTTGTCGAACCTGCTGGTCGACCTGCTCTACGTGGTGATCGACCCGCGGATCCGTTACCAATGACCGACTCGACGGCGACCGTGGACCTGGCGGAGGCGCCCCGCGCGAGGCGACGCTCGCGACTCGCCGTGGTGCTGCGCGCCGATCGCAAGGCGCAGTTCGCGATCATCGTGCTCGGTATCTTCCTGCTGTGCGCGCTGCTCGCCCCGGCGCTGGCGCCGTTCGACCCCAACGACATGGCATTCGACATGATGGGGGAGCCCTCGCGCACGCATCCGCTCGGCACCGACGACCTCGGCCGCGACCTGTTGAGCCGGATCATCCACGGTACGCGGATCTCGTTGCTGGTGGGGTTCTCGACGGTCGCCATCGCGCTGGTGTTCGGGGTCGCGCTGGGCCTGCTGGCCGGCTATTTCGGCGGCTGGTTCGATACCGTGATCATGCGTTACATCGACCTGCAGTGGGCGTTCCCGAACTTCATCATCGCCGTCTACCTGGTGGCGGTGTTCGGCACCGGGTTGCTCAACGTGATCGTCGCGATCTCGCTGGCCTTCGTCGATGACTTCGCGCGTATCGCCCGCAGCATGATACTGACGATCAAGGAAGAGCAGTACGTCGCCGCGGCGCGTACCCTCGGTGCCTCCGACACGCGCATCGTGCTTCGCCACATCCTGCCGAACGCGTTTGCACCGATCATCGTGCAGGCGACGGTGAGCGTGTCCTACGCCATTCTCGGCGAGGCGAGCCTGTCGTTCCTGGGGCTCGGCGTGACCAGCGACACCCCGACCTGGGGGTTGATACTGGCCGACGGGCGCAGCTTCATCTCGCGCGCCTGGTGGATCGGCGTCTTTCCCGGCGCGGCGATCATGTTGACCGTGCTCAGCATCAATTTCCTGGGCGACGCGCTGCGCGACGCGCTCGACGTGCGCGAGACGCGCGAGTCGTGAGCATCGACCTCGAGCGGGTGGAGCAGGCCACGTTGTGCGAGATGCGAGATGCGCTGGCGCGCGGGCAGCTGTCCGCGCGCGAGCTGCTCGAAGCGCACCTCGCGCGCATCGAGGCGCTGGACGGTACCTACAACGCGGTGCTGACGATCAACCCGCAGGCGCAGGCGATCGCCGACGCGCTCGATGCGGAGCGCGCGGCCGGGAAGTTACGTGGCGCCCTGCACGGCGTCCCGGTGCTGGTCAAGGACAATCTCGACACCGGGGATGCGATGCCCACCACGGCGGGGTCGCTCGCGCTTGCGGGTACGCGTGCGGGTAGCGACAGCACGGTCGTGCGCAAGCTGCGCGAAGCCGGCGCGGTGCTGCTCGGCAAGACCAACCTCTCGGAGTGGGCGAACTTCCGCTCGACGCGTTCGTCGTCCGGCTGGTCCAGCGTCGGCGGCCAGACGCGCAACGCCTACGATCCGGCGCGCACGCCGGGAGGCTCGAGTTCGGGCTCGGGCGTCGCGGTCGCGCTCGGCCTGTGCGCCGGTGCCATCGGGACGGAAACCGACGGCTCGATCGTCAGCCCCGCGTCGATGAACGGCATCGTGGGTTTCAAGCCGAGCGTGGGCCTCGTCAGCCGCGCCGGCATCGTACCGATCTCCGCCAGCCAGGACACGGCCGGGCCGATGGCGCGCTGCGTGCGCGACGCCGCGGCGCTGTTGTGCGCCATAGTGGGCCCGGACGCGCTCGACCCCGCGACCACCGGTGTCGAGGTCGGTGTGCGCCACCTGGAGGCCAGCCTGATCGCGGCCGACCTGCGCGGGGTGACACTCGGCGTGACGAGTACCTACGCCGGCTACCACGATCGCGTGGACCGGCTGCTCGCCGATGCCGTCGAGGGGTTGCGCGACGCCGGCGCCTGCGTGATCGACGAGGTCGAACTGCCGCGGGCCGATGCGATCCGCGAGCACGAGCGCATCGTGATGGAGTACGAGTTCAAGCATGGCCTCAATGCCTATCTCGCGGCGCGTGACGAAAGCACGCCGGTGCGCAGCCTGAGCGACGTCATCGCCTTCAACGCGGCGCACCGCGAGACGGTCATGCCGCACTTCGCCCAGGAGATCCACCTGAGCGCCGAAGCCCGTGGCCCGTTGACGGACCCGGCGTATCGGGCGGCGCGCGATCGGTCCCTGGCCGCGGCCGCGCGCGAGGGCATAGACGCCGCGCTGCACAGCCGGGGCCTGGATGCCATCCTGGCGCCGACGACCGGCCCGCCGTGGCTGATCGACTGGGTGTGCGGCGACAACCGCTCCGGCAGTGCCGCCTGTCCGGCCGCCGTGTGCGGCTACCCGCACGTCACCGTGCCGATGGGCTTCGTCGAGCACCTGCCGGTCGGGTTGTCGATCTTCTCGGGCGCTCGTCGCGACGCCGAAGTGCTGCGCATCGCGCACGCCTTCGAAACGATCACGGCTCATCGCCGGGCGCCGCGGGTCGCGCCTGCGAAGGCCGTCGAGCGCGGGTCCGCGCCCCCGCCGCAGCGAGGGCCGATCCGCGGCTGAGCGGCAAGCCCACGAAACCGCGTGCCAACAGTAACCCCGGTAGCTTGATAGAATGCGCGGCCCCCGGGCGGGAACCGCGCGGCGATTCCGGCGGTCGTGGAATCACCGCGCGCGCCCGGGCACCCTGCCTCATGAACGAAGGACGACGCCTGCCATGCACAAGATCCTGCTCCTGGGTATAGCGCTCGCGCTGAGCGGCTGCGCGTCGAAGCAGAGCTTCGTTCCCCAGGTCTACCGCAGCGACCCGGCGAGGTTCGGTCCGCTCAATACCGCCGACGTGCAGGGCCCGGTGGCCATCAACAACGTCCAGCGCAGTACCGAATCGGTGCTGCTCGGCTC
>JBFJWO010000153.1:0-10255 GCA_041623575.1 Gammaproteobacteria bacterium | reverse complement strand
CGGTGAAGTCCCGCGACGCCGCAGCGGTGCAGGCAGGCTTCGAGCGTGTGTCGGCGATGCTGCGGCGACTGGCGTCGCTGGCGCAGCCCGCGCCCTACCTGCTCGGCGCCAACCTCACGCTCGCCGACACCGCGTTCGTCTCCACCCTGCTGTACCTCGACCTGGTCAGCGGTGCGCTCGGCCGTGACCCCGGATGGCCGCCCGCGTTGCGCGACTGGCACTCGGCGGTGGCGGCGCACCCGAGCGTCGCGAGCGTGCTCGACTGGCACCGTCCCGCCGCCGAGCAATGGCTGGCGCGCAAGCTCGCCGAATGAGATCGTGGCGAACGGCGCCGATACGCTGATCGCCGACGCCCTCGGTGAGTGGGCGGCGGGCTTTCGGCTCGCCGAGGCGCCCGCGCGGGTCGGCGCCGAGGCATTGCGCTGCATCGTCGATGTCACGGGCGTGAGCCTCGCCGGCGCCCGCCACCCGCTGGCCGAATCCACCCGCGCCCGCGCAAGGCGAACGTACGCGCCGGGACCGTGCACGCTGGCCGGCGAGCGCGGCGTCGGGTTGTGCGCCCCCGGCGCCGCTTTCGCCAACGGCGTCGCCGCTCACGCCTGGGATTTCGACGACGTTTCCTACGACGCGATGGTGCACGCCTCGGCGGTGGTCTGGCCGGCGGTGCTGGCCGCCGGGGAAGGCGCCGGGATCAGCGGCGCCGCTGCGCTGGAAGCCTTCGTCACCGGTGTCGAAGGCGAGTACGCGCTGGCACGTGCGCTGACGCCGGAACTGTTCTGGCGCGGGTGGTGGACGACCGGGTTGCTCGGCGGCATCGGTGCTGCCCTCGGGGCGGCGAAGGCCGGCGGGCTCGACGCCGCGGCGAGTGCCGCCGCGGTGCGCATAGCAGCGACCCAGGCGGGCGGCCCGTACGTGCTGGTGGGCTCGCCCCTCAAGCCCTACGCCTGCGGGCGCGCGGCCGAAATCGGTGTGCAGGCGGCAGCGTTCGCGAGCGACGGGCTGACCGGCCCGCCGGACGTGTTCGAGAATGGCGCGGGGTTCGTCGCCCTGTTCGGCGCCGGGCGACTCGATCCCGCACCGCTCGACGCGCTGGGCACCGATTATCTCTTGCAGGGCAAGGGCGTGGCTTTCAAACGCTACCCGGTGTGCGCCGGCGCGCAGTCCGCGCTCGAGGCACTGGCGGCTCTCGTGGCCGGGGGCGAGCACCGTTTCGATGCCCGCGGCGAGGTGCGACTGCGCTGCGAGGTGACGCCGGAGGTGATGCACTACATGCCGTTCGCGAGCGCGCGCACCGTCAACGAGGCCCAGTTCTGTCTGCCCTATTGCCTGGCGTGCGTCTGGGTTCACGGCACGCTCGCCATCGACCACCTCGATACGGCCGCGCTGCGCGACCCGACGGTGGGCGAGGCCATGTTGCGGATCGACTGCGTCGAGCGCGAACTCCAGTCCTGGGCGCAGGACGATCCACGCTGCGATCAACCGGCGCGCGTGACCCTGGTCGACGGCGGATCGGTGCTGGGCTCGCAACGGGTGCTGGCGGCGACCGGCATGCCGGGCAACCCGTTGGCGGATGCCGACCTGCAGCGCAAGTTCCTCGACTGCGCGGTGCTCGCCATGCCGATGCCGGCTGCCGCGGCCATGCTGGAACGCCTGCGCGGGATCGGGGAACTCGCCCGTGTGCGTGAACTGTGGGGCGAGGATGCGGCAAACTAGCGGCCATTACCGGGGCCCGGGCAGGGACCGCCCGCACCACCGGGCAAGCGAGGAGCGAGACCGATGAGCGAATCCGAAACGACCCCGGGGGCGCTGCCGCCCGGTCCACGGCCGGCGCGGCTCGAACGCCCGTTCGGCGCCTACTACATGGCGGACGACGTCGAACCGGACAAGGAGTTGATCGAGGTCGGGCCGCGCACGCCGGGTGGCGAGTACCTGCGCCGCACCTGGCAGCCGGTCTGCCTGACGGCCGAGGTGGGCGAGTTGCCGCTGGTGGTGCGCATGCTCGGCGAGGACCTGGTGGCGTTTCGCACGCGCGCCGGGGAGTTCGGCCTGGTAGCGCGCCACTGCTCGCACCGCGGCGCGTCGCTCGAGTACGGGCTGCCGACCGAGCAGGGCATCCAGTGCTGCTACCACGGCTGGCACTTCGCGCTGGACGGGACCGTGCTCGAGACCCCGAACGACCCCGACAGCCGTGTGCGCGAGCGCCTGTGTCACCCCGCCTACCCGACGCACGAGTTCGACGGGATCCTGTTCGCATGGATGGGGCCGCCGGAGGAACGCCCGCCGTTCCCGATCCTCGACGCCTACCGCCAGCGCGACACCGAGGCGGTCGCCTTTTCGCTGCACTTTCCCTGCAACTGGGTGCAGGTGCTCGACAACACCCAGGACCCGACGCACTCGTGTTTCCTGCACACGCGCGTGAGCGGCGCCCAGTTCGCCGTCTCCTGGGGCGAGTTGCCGGAACTCGAGTACCTCGCCACGCCGCTCGGCATGATCAATCTCAACGTGCGGCGCTGGCGCGACAACGTCTGGGTGCGCACCACCGACGTGATGCTGCCGAACCTCAACCAGACCGGTCCCCTGTGGCTCACCGCCGAGCGCGAGGAGGACTTCCTGCGCCCGGCGCTGACCCGCTGGATGCGCCCCATCGACGACACCGGCACGCAGATGATCGGCTGGCGCTGGTTCAACGAGCGCAACGACCGCGAGGGTAACGGCGATGCCTCGCAGGTCGGGCCGGGCAGGATCGATTTCATCGGCCAGACCGAGGACGAACGCCCGTACGCCGAGCGCCAGGCCGTGCCCGGCGACTACGAGGCCATCGCCGGGCAGGGCGCGGTGGCGCAGAGCGCGCGCTGGAATCTCACCGGCGGCGATCGCGGCGTCTCCATGATGCGGCGCCTGATCCGCGAGAACATCCGCGCGCTCGCTGCCGGGCGCGAGTACGTCACCGTGGAACGCGCGGCGCAGGTCGAAGGCCGGGTGCCGACCTACACCCAGGACACCGTGGTCCACCTGCCGCCCGGCGACGGCGACGACCGCGCCCTGATGCGCGAGCTGGGGCGTAAGGTGTGGGCGGTGGTGCAGGCGAGCAGCGAAGTGCCGGACGCCGACCGCGAGGCGTTCGTGGCGCAGCGAGTCAGGGCATTGCTGCGGGCCGACCCGGCGAGCGCCTAGCGCGAGCGCCGGTGCACGGGTCTCCCGCGAGACGCGTTTTCGCAACGGGCCCGCCGTGCGTTCGCAGCGGGCGAGACAACCACAGTCGGGGAGCATCATGAAACGCCAGAACATCTCCAGCGGCCGCCCCTGGGAGGCGAGCGCCGGCATGAGCCGCGCGGTCCGGGTCGGGCCGTTCGTCGACGTCAGCCTGACCACGCCGACCACGCCCGAAGGGGAGATCCTCCACCCGGGCGACGTCTACGCGCAGACCCGTGCCGCCCTCGAGTTGATCGGCAGGGCGCTGGCCGAGGCGGGCGCCTCGTTCGAGCACGTCTACCGCTCGCGCATCTATCTCCGGGACATGTCGCAATGGCCCGAGGCCGGGCGCGCGCACGGCGAGGTGTTCGGCGAGATCCGGCCCACGCTCGGCTGGATCGGGGTCAGCGATTTCTTTCACCCCGACATCGTCGCCGAGGTGGAGGTCAGCGCGCTGCTCGAGGAGCCGCCGGCCTGAGGCGCCTGCCGCCGTCAGGATGCGTGCTTGCCCACCGACCAGCCGCCCGGCGCGAGGTGGTGCTCGGCCATCGCCACGGCGTGGTCTTCCAGGGTGGTGGCCATCGAGTCGTTCCAGCGGTTGAGGTAACCGAACAGCGCCACCACCGCGAGGATCTCCACGATCTCGCCCTCGTCGAAGTGCGCGGCGAGGTCGGCGGCGATCTCCGGCGTGACCGCGTTCGGTACCGAGGAGGCCGCCAGCGCGAATTCGAAGGCGCACTTCTCGGCGGCGGTGAAATGCTCGCTGTCGCGGAAGTTCCACAGGTCCGCGAGGCGCTCGTCGCTGGCACCGAAACGCTGGGCGCCGAGCGCCGTGTGCGCCTGGCAGTAGCGGCAACCGGTGTTGGCGCTGGTGATGAACCCGATCAGGCGTTTGAGTTCCGCCGCCACGCCGTGCTCGCTCGTCATCACCGCCTTGTTCAACTCGGTGAACGCACGCGCGATCGCCGGGCGCCGGGCCATGGTGCGCACCGAGTTGGGGATCACGCCGAGCGGGCCTTTGAAGAACTGGCAGAACTCCAGCAGGTCGGGGTCGAACCGGTCGTCGGTCAAAGGCGTGAGGAGGGGCATGGCGGCGTTCCGCGGGTGGTCGGGAACGACAGCCTAACCCAGGCACGCGGCGAAGCGCGAGGGCGACGGCTCAGTCGGTGCGGCGCAGTGTCAGCCAGCGCATCTCGAACGGCGGTGGGGCTTCGGTCGGCAACACGTTGCGCCCGGTAGCCCAGCTTTCGAACCAGGGCGTCGGCGGCCAGGCCGACGCCGGCAGGTGCGCTCGCTCGTAGTCGAGGTACGAGACATCCTCGGTCAGCGCCAGTGGCAGTTCGGCGATGGCGCGGCGCAGCTCCTTACGCGTCATGACGAACGACCACGCCATCTGCGACAACTCGCGCACCGCCGGGTCGGGGCAGTAGTCGTCCTCGGCCAGGAAGCCGTTGCACAGCAGCCAGCCGCCCGGTCGCAGCACGGCCGCGGCGCGCGCCAGGAAACGCTGCACGTCCTCGACCTTGCGCAGGTGCGAGACGACCTGCGAGGCGACGATCCAGGCATAGCCGCTCGACGGCAGCTCCAGCGCCTCGTCGAGCAGGTCGCCGGTCAGGGCACGCACGGCGACGCCGCGCTCGACCGCGCCCGCTTGCAGCCGTTGTACGAAGCCCGGCACCAGGTCGAGCGCGTGCACGTCGAAGCCGAGCTCGGCGAGCGCCAGCGCGTTGCGCCCGGTACCGGCGCCGACGTCGAGCACCGGGCCGGCATCCGGTGCGATCCGCTCGCGCGCGAAGTCCAGCACGCCGGCGTCGGCGTGGGCGCCGAACAGCGGCCCTTCGCGCTCCTCGAGCCAACCCTGGTAATGGCTGTGGATGGATTCGGACTGCGGGTGCACGACGATGTCGAGCGTCCCGGCGGCGTCGTTCGTGTAGAGCACGTGCAGGCGCGCTTCGGCGGCCTGTGCGAACTCGTGCTCGCTGGCGAGCGCGATCCGCTCGCGCCACTCGCCGAGACGCCGCTCATCCGCCGCGCCCTCGAGCGAGGTCTGCAGCTTGCGCAGCAACGCGACCGCGTGCTCGTGCAGCGCCGGCGCGCAGGGCAGGAACAGGTGTCCTTCGAGCTGCCCGCGTACCAGCAGGCCGGTGTCATCCTCGTGCGGCGCCGCTGCCTCCTCCGGGCTCAGGCTCAGCTTGTAGCGCGAGCCGGCGCTCAAGCCCTGGCCGCTGCCGGGCCTGGGTTCGAAAGCGAAGTGCAGGACCGGGCGCTCGCCGTCCTCGGGGTCGGCATAGGCCGTCGCGAGCTGCTCGCGGATGCCGCTCTCCCAGCGCTCGCGGGTACCTTCGGCGAGGACGTGGCCGATCGCCTGCAGCCAGCGCTCGACGAGGGCGAGGTCGCCGCCGAGATACCGGGGATGCACCGGCAGGCGCAGCTCGCCGGCGGCCATCGACATGCGCCGGTAGACGGCATTGACGACAGCCGCCGGCGCGCGTTCGTCGTCGCGCGACCGATCGCCCACCGTGCACGGCGTCGTGTCGCGGCTCACGCCGGGCGTCAGCGCCGGGGCTTGGTCGGGACGCCGCCGATACCGAGCGCCGGCAACCGCGACGCGATGCCCCGCTTGAGTGTCATCGACCGGATCTCGACCTTCGGGAACACCGCACCGAGCCCGCCGGCGACGCTGTCGAGGTCCTCGTCGTCGAGCGCCCCGGCAACGCCTTCGTCGATCACGGTCTCGGGTTTGCGATCGGGTCTGCGCTTGTTCATTCGTGCTTTCCTCGTGTCAGGTGGCGCCATCTCGCGCCGAGTGCTGCACGGCCCCGGAGTCCGGGGTCGTGTTCGTGGTCGGTCCCGCCGCCGCCCGTTGCCGGCCCGTTGCGAGGCCCAGGCAGTGGTAATCCACGGCGACATCGCCGTGGATCGCAGCCTCAGCCCTTGGGCTTCAGCTCGCCGGCGCCGATGTTCATGTCGTACAGGCTACCGTCGAGATATTCCGCCAGCTTGGCCTTGAACGGCGCCCTGAGCTCCACTTTCGGGATGATCTCGCCTTTGATCCCGCCACCGGCGACGGCGTCGAGCGCCTTGTCGGAGAGGGCTTCGGACACGCCTTCGTCGATGACGGTCTCGGTCCTGGTCGATGCATTGCGTTTGCTCATTCTCGGGTCCTCCTGACTAGGGAAAGCGGCGCACGCGGCTCAGCAGCGGCGTCGTCTGGTCAATCTTCGGCGAGGCCTTCTCCAGCAGCGGCGTTGTCTGGTCGATCTTCGGCGAGGCCTTCTCGAACAGCGGACCGCCGCCCGAGACGCCGTCGAGGTCAGCGTCGGCCAGCGGCGCCGACGCTTCGCCCGGGGCTGCCGGGTCTTTCCTGCACTGATGCTTGCTCATTTCTTCACCTCGTAGTCGTCCGTTGCCTTGCTGCCGCCCTGCGGCGTGTACGGGGTCGCGACCCCGGTGTAATTGATGGTTAGACTCTCGTTGGGGATGGCGCCCTTGGCGGCCATCGCGGTCGAATGTTCGGCCTTGGCGACGCCCCCCGATACCGCGTCGAGCACGGCGTCGTCCAGGGTGTCCGCCGCGGGACCCTTGCTCGTGGGTTCGGTCATCCGCGTGCTCCCTTCGGTAATCTGGTGCACGGATACTCTAGTCAGGGCGTCGCGGTCCGCGCGTGACGGCGGGCACCGCGATTGTGTGCAAAATTCACAAAGCTAGAGCGCCCGACGTGCGCCGTGCGTTCGCGAATTGCGTCAGGCTGGCCGCCTGCGGTCGTCGAGGCGCCGAGACAGGTCAGGCGGCGAGCCGGGCCGAGCGTGGGTCTCCAGCGCCTACCGGATCGCTGTGGTCCAGGGTTACAGCTATGGGCCGGGATCGACGGGCGCTGTCGCGCAGGTCGCCGGCGCTGCAGTGGTTGCCGCAGATCGATGCGGCGATCGAAGCGCTGCGGCGCGAGGGCGCGATCGAGCGAATCATCCGCGGCGACGGCGACTGATTGCAGGCACAGGGCGCGCCTGAACGGCAGCGTGCGCGAGCGCTAGCGAAGGCTGTCGTCGCCGAAGCGGTAGGGTCTGTCTTCGGAGGGCGGGCTGAGACTCGCGTTGCAACGCCCTTCGCATTGCGCGCTCTGCTCGGCGCAGTTGATCGCCTCGAAGCGCTGTTCCAGCCGGGGTTGGTAGCCTTCCCCGAAGTGCAGGCGCTCGGCGTTGTTGCAGTGCTTGAGCGGTGCCGCCAGCGCCACGGCGCTCACCCACGTCACGTCGAGGCAACCCGGGCGGCCGGTGCCGAAGCGGATGCCGAGGCGGTAGGTGCCGCATCGCAACCCGCTGTGCCGAATCAACGCCTCGTGCCGCCAGGTGCCGTCGGCACGCAGCACGGCCTTGCCGCCCCGGAACCGGAACTCGCGCGCGCCGGGCTTGCGTTCCAGGAAGGATTCGCGCGCAACGCCGGCTTCGGCGATTTCCTGCTGCAACGTGACCTGCGGCGTCGCGGGCGCCGCGGCGAGCACCGTCGTGAGCGTCGCCGGCAGCAGCGCTCTCGCGGTGCGCGAGCGGCGAGCGGGGGTCGACGGGGAGGAGCGCGGTCGGGTCATGTCGGCAACTTGGTGACGCGGGCGTGATCGCTGCCCGGTGCGACAGCATAGGGGCAGGGGCGGGGGAAAACAAAGCACTGCGTGGTGTTGGCGAGGTGCGAGTCTTCGTCGATCCGGCGTGCTACGCTTCCGCTTTTCCCGCCTGCACGAGGAACCCTGTGGCCGGTGCCGACCAGATCCTGAGCGAGGCCGTCGTCGCGCGCCTCAATGCGCCGATCGCCGAGGCGCGCGGCATCCCGGCGGCCGCCTACACCAGCGAGGCTTTCTTCGCCGACGAGCAGGCGCGCCTGTTTCCGAACTGCTGGATGGGCGTCGCCTTCGACACCGACCTGCCCGAACCGGGCGACGCGCTGCCGGTGAGCGTGTGCGGGCAGCCGATTGTGCTGGTGCGCGACGCCCGGCGTCAGGTCCAGGCGTTTCACAACGTGTGCCGGCACCGCGCCACGCTGGTGGTGACCGAACCCCGGCGCGGGCTGACGCAATTGCAGTGCCCCTACCATGCCTGGACCTACGGTCTCGACGGTGCGCTGCTGGCAACCCCGTTCTGGGACGGCACGGCGCGCGCCAGGCGCTGCCCCGTGGACGCCGCGGGGGCCGGCCTGGTGCCGGTCGCCTGCGCGGCCTGGAACCATGTGGTGTTCGTCAATCTCGCCGGCAACGCGGGGGCGTTCGCCGACTACGTGGCACCGTTCGAGGCGGAGTACGGGCACCTCGACCTGGCCGCGACCGGTCTCGGGCACCGCCGCGCGTGGGAGTTCCGGGCCAACTGGAAGCTGGTGATGGACAACTGGGAGGTCTATCACCACGTCTGGGTGCACCAGGGCGTTTTCGACCGGATGTCCGAGGAGGTCGACCTCGCTTCCGGCGAGCCCTACACCGAGTCGCTCGCCGAGGGCAACGTGATGATCCTGCGGCCGAAGTCGCAACGCCCGCCGCGGGTGATGAGCAACTTGCCGCAACTGCCGCCGCTGCCGCGGCGCGAGGAAGCGGGCGCGTCGCGCCCGCCGATGCCGGCCGGCGCCGCCAACGCGGTCCTGCCGAACACCACGTTGTCGCTGGTGCGCACCACGTACGCCCCGGCGATCTACCGGCCGGTGGCGCCCGGCGTCACGCGGGTGGAGATGGCCTGGTACTTCGCGCCCGAGGCGGCCGAGGGGCCTGAGTTCGAAGCGGGGCGCGAGGCGCAGCTGGACGTGTGGCTAGGGCGCACGCGCGAGTTCGGCGATCGCGCCGGTATTCGCAGCCAGGACCACGCCTGCATGGAATGGCAGCAGCTCGCGCGGGCCTCGCCGGTCGCCGACGACGTGCGTTTCTCCGCCACCTGGGAGCGAGACGTGCACTACTTCCAGCGCTGGCTGGTCGCCCGCCTGGCGGGGCCGCCGGGGTGAGCGCCCGCGATCTCGTCATCGATTGCGACCCGGGCCAGGACGACGCCGTCATGCTGCTCCTCGCGCTCGGCGCGCGCGAGGAACTCAACATCCTCGGTGTGACCGCGGTGGGCGGCAACGTGCCGCTCGCCAGCACCGAGCGCAACGCGCGCATGATCTGCGAGCTCGCCGGGCACTCGGACGTGGCAGTCTACGCGGGATGCCCCGGGCCGATGGTGCGCAGGCTGGTGACGGCCGAGCACGTCCACGGGCGCAGCGGTATCGACGGCATCGAGATGTTCGAACCCGCACGGGCCGTGCAGGCGCAGCACGGCGTTACCTTCCTCGTCGAGACGCTGCGCGCGGCGGCCGAGAACTCGGTGACGCTGGTGGCCACCGGCCCGCTGACCAACGTCGCGATGGCGTTCGCGCTGGACCCGGCGGTGGTCACGAAGGTTCGCGAGATCGTGATCATGGGCGGCGCCATGCGCGAGGGCGGCAACGCCACCCCTTCGGCCGAGTTCAACATCCTGGTGGACCCGCACGCCGCGCACGTGGTGCTGCATTGCGCCCGCCCCATCGTCGTCATGGGCCTCGATGTGACGCACCAGGTCCTGGCGACGCGCGCGCGTATCGAGCGCTTGCGTGCCCTCGGTACCCGCCCCGCGCTCGCCGCCTGCGGGCTGCTCGAGTTCTTCGGCCGTCACGACAGCGCCAAGTACGGTTTCGACGGGGCGCCGCTGCACGACCCCTGCACCGTGGCCTACCTGCTGCAGCCTGCGCTGTTCGAGGCGCGGCACTGCAACATCGAGGTCGAGACGGGGTCCGAGCTGACGCTGGGGCACACGGCGGTGGATTTCTGGGGCGTCAGCGATCGGCCGCGCAACGCCCGCTGGGTGCACAAGGTGGACGCCGACGGATTCTACGACCTGCTGACCGAGCGGATCGCGAGGCTGTAGCGCGGTGGACTCGGTCACCCAGATCGCGCTCGGTGCCGCAGTGGGGGAGGCCACGCTCGGGCAGCGCATCGGCAATCGCGCGATGCTGTGGGGTGCGATCTGCGGCACCTTGCCCGACCTCGACGTGTTCGTCCCCCTCGGCGATGCGGTGCGCG
>JBFJWO010000152.1:0-10290 GCA_041623575.1 Gammaproteobacteria bacterium | reverse complement strand
GTTGAGCGACAGCTCGGTGCCGAGCCCGACACCGCAGACCATGAAGCCGAGCTGGTTGTTGAGGCTATAGGCCAACACCCGGCGCAAGTCGTTGACGATCACCGCGAAGAAGATCGGGAAGGCGGTCATCAGCGCGCCGATGTAGATCAGGATCTCGGTGCCGGCGAACCCGCGCGCCAGCGCGTAAACGGCGAGTTTGGTGGTGAACGCGGAGAGAATGACCGTGCCGGTGACCGTAGCCTGCGGGTAGGCGTCGTGCAGCCAGTTGTGCAGCAACGGAAAGGCGCACTTGATGCCGAAGGCGACGAAGATCAGCGTGGTGGCGAAGCTCGTCAGCCCCAGCGCGCCGAAGGCGATCGAGCCGCTCTCGTGCGCGTGCAGGATGACCCCGGCAAGCAGCAGCACGCCGGAGCCGACCTGGATGATCAGGTAACGCAGCCCGGCGCGGTAGGCCGCTTCGGTGCGCCGAGCCCAGATCAGGAACACCGAGGAGATCGCGGTCAGTTCCCAGTAGATGAACAGCGTGATCAAATCGCCGGCAAACGCTGCGCCGATCGCGGCTCCGGCATAGATCAAGGCCGCCAGATGCTGCATGGTGTCTTTGACATGCAGCGCAAACACCACACCGAGAAACGCGGCGATAAGAAAGATCACCCCGAACACGAAGCTCAGGTTGTCGACCCGCAAGGCGGTGAGCGTGTAGTCGAACACCTGCCAGTGTCCGTATTCGCCGGCCGGCATCAACAGCAGTTGTGCAAGCGCCAGCACCGGGAGCGCCAGCATGTAAACACTGCGCACGGTGCCCTGCAGCAGCGGCACCAGCAGAGCGCCAAACAGCAGAATGTAGGCGGGATTGAGACCGTCGATCATGTTTGCGGCCGCCCGTCTTCGGCGTCGCCGGCGGCGGCGGGTGGGTCGTAGTAGTCGGGATCGCGTTTGACTACACGACGCTGCGCTTTGGCGCTCAATACAATGAACACGCAAATGCCGAAGCCGAACCAGCCGAAGAAGCCGATCCAGTTCTCGAACTCGAAGTGCACGTGCTTGTGGTAGAAGAAATCGGCCAGAAACAGAAGCGTGCACACGGCGTACAGTGTGTACACCAGCTTGTCGACGTTGCGCGGCTCGTCCAGCCAGTACTTACGCTCGCCGCTGTCCGCCTCGCTGCCGGAATGGTCGCTCATCGGGAAGTACTCGCGCTAAGTGTCGCGCCGGCGTCGACGCTTGCAGGGGTGGCGAAGATAACCGGCTCGAGCAGTCGATAGACCGCATCGCCGTAGACGAACATCACGAGGCAGCCTGCCGCCGTGAGGCACAGCGGCACGACACACGCCAAGGGCGCCTCGCGCACGCGCTGGCGCTCGACGCCGGAGGCTTCGGTGCCGGGAGCTGCGGCGGTGTCGGGGCTGTCAGGCAGCGGCCGAAAGAACGCCCGCGCCGGGATGGGCAGCAGGTAGGCAACGTTCAGCAGCGAGCTCAACATCAGCACCCACAGCATGATGGTGTGACCGGCATCGGCGGCACCGAGCATCAGGTACCACTTGCTCCAGGCGCCGCCCAGCGGCGGCAGCCCGATGATGCTGAGCGCCCCGATCAGAAACGCCGCGAACGTGAACGGCATGATCCTGCCCAGCCCGTCCAGCTCGCTGACCTCGGTCTTGTGCGCCGCCGTGTAGATCGCGCCGGCACAGAAGAACAGCGTGATCTTGCCGACGGCGTGCATGGCGATCTGCAACGAGCCGCCCATCACGCCCATCGCGGTGGCGAGCGCCGCGCCCAGCACCACGTAGGCCAGCTGGCTGACCGTCGAGTAGGCGAGGCGGGCCTTGAGGTTGTCCTGGCGCATCGCCACCAGCGAGGCGGCCAGCAGCGTAAATGCCGCCACCCACATGATGAACGTCGAGGCACCGGTGGCGTCGAGGAAATCGATACCGAACACGTAGATCGTCACCTTGAGCACGGCGAACACGCCCGCCTTGACCACCGCCACGGCGTGCAGCAGCGCGCTGACCGGGGTCGGCGCCACCATCGCCGCCGGCAGCCAGCGGTGAAACGGCATCAGCGCCGCCTTGCCGATGCCGAACATGTAGAGCGCGTAGAGCGCCGCGGTGGCGAACGGCCCGGTCTTGCCGGCGAGGATCCCGCCGTCGCGGAACTCGAGCGTCCCGGTCAGCGCCCAGGTGGCGATCACCGCGAGCAGCAGGAACCCGATCGAGGTGCTCAGCAGCACGCCGAGGTAGACTCGCCCGCCGGCGCGCGCCTTGTCGTCGCCCTTGTGCGTGACCAGCGGGTAGGTCGAAAGCGTCAGCGCCTCGTAGAACAGGAACAGGGTCAGCAGGTTGCCCGCGAAGGCGATGCCGCAGGTGGAGGCGAGGGCGATGGCGAAGCAGACGTAGAAACGCGTCTGGTGTTTCTCGTCGTTGCCGCGCATGTAGCCGATCGCGTAGACCGTGGTCACTACCCACAGCGAGGAGGCGATCATCGCGAACAGCAGGCCGAGCGGCTCGACCACGAGGTGCAGGCTCAGGCCCGGCAGCATCTCCACCAGTTCCAGGCGCGGGCGCTCGCCCGCCAGCACGGCCGGGAACAGCGAAGCGACGCTGAACGCCATGGCGACGGCGGTGGTGAGCGAAACGCCTTCGCGCAGGTTCGGGCGCCGACCGGTCGCTGCCACCAGCGCCGCGCCGAGCGCTGGCAACGCAAGCGCTAGCGCGATGGCAAGCGTGGCGTTCAAGGCGTGCCCCCGAGCAGGGTGTTCGCCACGCGTGCCGCCACCCCGACGCTGAGCGAGGTCTCGATGCCGAAATAGAGGTTGGCCCCGGCCAGCGCCAGGGTCGGCAGCAGCAGCGAAGCCGGCGCCTCGGCCGGCGCCGCGCCGGTGGCGCGTTTGAAGTAGGCCGTCTCCACCACCCGCCAGACGTACACCACCGCCAGCAGCGAGGTCAGCAGCACCAGTACCGCGACCGGCCACCAGCCGCGCTCGAGCGCGCCGGCGATCAGGTACCACTTGCTGACGAAGCCGGCCGTCAGCGGCACGCCGATGAGGCTCAGGCCCCCGGCGACAAAGGCGGCCATGGTCCAGGGCATGCTCTTGCCGAGGCCGCCGAGGTGGCGGATGTCCACCGAGCCGAGGCGGTAGGCCACGCAGCCGAGCGCGAGGAACAGGGCGCCTTTCATCAACGCGTGGTTGAACAGGTGCACCACCGTGGCGGTCAGTCCGCTGACGTTGGTGAGGCTCACGCCGAGCGTCATGTAGCCGATCTGGGCCACGCTCGAATAGGCGAGGATACGCTTGACGTTGTTCTGGAAGATCGCCACCAGCGAGGCGCTGACGATGGCGAGCAGCGAGAACGGCAACAGCACCAGGTCGAGGTTCATGGTCGAGAACGAGAACTCGAACCCGAACACCGTGAAGAAAAAGCGCAACAGCACGTACAGCGCGACCTTGGTAGCGGTCGCCGCGAGGAACGCCGAGGCCATCGACGGCGCGAAGGCGTAGGCATTCGGCAGCCACAGGTGCAACGGCATCAGCGCGATCTTGAGACTGATGCCGACCGTGAGGAACGCGAAGGCCGCACGCACGGTGGTGGTGCCGGCGATAGCCGGCAGGCGCGCGGCGAGATCCGCCATGTTGAGCGTGCCCGTCATCATGTACAGCAGGCCGACGCCGATCAGGATGAAGGTCGCGCCGATGGTGCCCATGACGAGGTACTGGAAGCTCGCCGTCAGCGCCCTGCGGTCGCGGCCCATGGCGATCATCGCGTAGGACGACAGCGAGGAGATCTCCAGGAACACGAACAGGTTGAAGGCATCGCCGGTGGCCACGATCCCGAGCAGTCCGGTCAGGCACAGCAGGTAGGCGGTGTAGAAGAGGCTCGCCTGCCGGGCGTCGATCTCCGACTCGACGCTGCGTCGCGCCCAGGTGGCGACCACCACCGCGACCAGCCCGACCAGCACCAGCACGAACGCCGCCAGGACGTCGATGTTGAGCGCGATCCCCCAGGGCGGTTCCCAACCGCCCACGGCGTAGAGCAGCGGGCCGTCGTCGAGCACCGTGGCCAGCAGCAGCAACGCGCAGACCAGGCTCCAGGCGCTGGCTGCCAGCGCGATCGACCAGGCGATACGGGGCGAGCGGAACAGGCTGCACAGCGGCGCCAGGATGAGCGGCACGGCGACCTGCAGGATCGGCAGGTGAGCGCTGATCACTGCTCTTCGTCCTGCTCGTGGATGACATCCTCGTCGACCGTACCGTAGGCCTCGTGGATGCGCACGATAAGCGCCAGCGCCAGCGAGGTGGTGGCCACGCCGACCACGATCGCGGTCAGGATCAGCACGTGCGGCAGCGGGTTGGAGTAGACCTCGACGCCGGGGGTGAGGATCGGGGCGCTGCCGCCGCGCACCTTGCCGATGGAGATGAACAGCAGGAACACCGAGGTCTGGAAGATGTTCAGCCCGATCACCTTGCGCACCAGGTTGGCGCGGGCGATCACCAGGTAGAAGCCGACCATCATCAGCACGATGACGACCCAGTAGTTGACCAGCCCCAGCCAGTTCACGGCCCGCGCCGGCCCGCGAAAGCGTAGAAGACGGCGATCATGACCGCGGCGACGGTGATGCCGACGCCGAGCTCGATGAGATAGATCCCGAGGTGCTGGCCGGCCAGCGGGTCGGCGGCGAGCGCGTCGTAGTCGAGGAAATTGCCGCCGCCGAGCAACGCCACGAAGCCGACACCGGCGTACAGCAGCAGGCCCAGCGCCACCAGCACGCGGATCAGCCGGGGCGGCAGCCGGCTCTGGGTCCGGTCCAGGCCGTGCACCAGCGCATGCAGGATCACGCCGGCGGCCACGATCACGCCCGCCTGGAAGCCGCCGCCGGGGCCGAAGTCGCCGTGAAACTGCACGTACAGCCCGAACAGCACGATGGCCGGGATGAGCAGGTCGGAGAACTCGCCGACGACCGGGTTGCGCCGCACTGCCTCAGCCCTTGCGCCGGCCCCCGAGCAGCAGCATGACGCCGATGCCCGCGGTGAAGATGACCGCCACTTCGCCCAGGGTGTCGTAACCGCGGTAGCTCGCCAGCACCGAGGTGACGATGTTGGGCGGACCCACTTCCGCCGCCGATTGCTCGATGTAGCGCGGCGCGACATGCCGGTGGGCGGGCGCCTGCGGGTCGCCCAGGCGCGGCATGTCGAAAGTGGCGTAGACGATCGCCGCGCCGGTCAGCAACACGCTGGCCAGCGGCAGCACGCGCCCGTGCGGGGACTCGCAGACCTCCGGGCCCGCGCGCAGCAGCGCCAGGGTGCCGAGCATCAGCACGGTGGTGATGCCGGCGCCCACGGCGGCCTCGGTGAAGGCGACGTCGACGGCGTCGAGCAGCACGAACAACGCTGCCGTCAGCAGGCTGTAGATGCCGGTCAGCATCACCGCGGCGAACAGGCTGGCGACCCGCACCAGCGCCAGCGCGGTCACCATCAGGAAACTCAGCAGGACGATGTCGATGAAGTCGACTATGAGCCGTCTCCCCGATCCACCGGCGGTTTGTGCCCACCGTGCAGCGCGGCGCGCGCCAGCGCATGGGTGGCGGTCGGCCCGGTGATCAGGATCAGCACCAGGATCAGGATCAGCTTGACCGTGACCAGGCTCAGCCCGCCCTGCAGCATCAGGGCGAACAGCAGCAGCCCGGCGCCCAGCGTGTCGAGCACGCCGGCGGCGTGCACGCGGCTGAAATAGTCCGGCAGGCGCAGCAGCCCGATGCCGGCGATGATCGCGAAGGCGCCGCCGCCGAGCACCGCGAGCCAGCTCAGACCGTCGAGCAGGATGCTCACTCCGCCGGCCCTCGGCTGCTGGCCCCCAGGTCGCCGAGGCTGAAGAACTTCAGCACCGCCAGGGTGCCGATGAAATTGATCAGCGCGTAGAGCATGGCGATGTCGAGGAAATCCGGCCGCCCGGTCAGGAAGCCGAGAACGGCGATCAGCAGCACCGTCGCGGTGCCGAAGGCGTTGATCGCGAGGATGCGGTCGTAGAGGCTCGGCCCGAGCAGGCCCCTGGCCAGCGCGAGCGCCATGACCACCAGCACCGCGATGCTCGCGACGGCGAACATCAGTCGCGCGGCTCGAGTGCGCTGACCCGCCGGTCCATCTCGCCGCTCGTGAGGTCGTCGGCGACCTGCTGGGTGAGCGCGTGCACCACCAGCTCGTCGTCGTCGGCATCCAGCGTGAGCGTGCCCGGCGTCAGGGTGATGGAATTGGCGTAGGTCGCCACCCCGAGGCCGGTACGCTGGCTCGGCGGCACGCGCAATACCTGGCGCTGCAGGCGCATGCGCGGCGCCAGCACCACGCGGGCGACGTGCAGGTTGGAGATCACGATCTCGCGCGCCAGCCACACCGCGTAGCCCGGGCAGCGCAGCGCCATGTGCAGGCGGGGGCTGTCGCCGAGGAGCTCCAACCTGAAAGCCAGCCACACCACCAGCGCGCACGAAACGAGGCCGAGGCCGATCTGCAGGGCGTCGAACATGCCCGAGAGCAACAGCCACAGGGCGAACAGGGTCAGGAACGGGATCAGGACGGCCAAGGCGTGATCTGCTGTTATAGAATTTGTCGGCATTATGCCAAACGAGCCACTCAAGGCAACGAATTGCGCCGCCCGGGGCGCGGCCCGGCGATGAGTGAGATACGGGTACGCCCCGCCGTGGCTGCCGACTGCGCGGCGATCGCGGCGATCTACAACCAGGGGATCGCCGAGCGGGTCGCCACGTTCGAGACCCGCCCGCGTGGCGCCGAGGACATCGCCGCCTGGCTGGCGGGCCCCCATCCCTGCGTGGTCGCCGAGCGCGGCGGCGCCCTGGCCGGATTCGCCGCCGCCGCCGCCTACCGCCCGCGCGACTGCTACGCGGGCGTCGCGGAGTTCTCGGTGTACGTAGACCGCGAGGCCCGCGGGCTCGGCGTCGGGCGCGCCGCCATGACGGGGCTCATCGATCGTGCCACCGCGGGCGGCTACTGGAAGCTGGTGTCGCGGATCTTTCCCGAGAACGCGGCCAGCCGTGCCTTGCTGGCGGCGCTGGGGTTCCGCGAGGTCGGCACCTACCGGCGCCACGCGCGCCTCGACGGCGAGTGGCGCGACGTCGTGATCGTCGAACGCCTGCTGGGCGAGGGCCTGTAACGGCGCTGTAACACGGTTGCAGTGTAATCCACGCATCGTTCACGTGCCCGGAACGCCGTCGCGCCCGAGTCGTTGTGGAGGCTGGCCATGCCGCTGGAGATCCTGCTGCTGGAAGACGAGGCGCCGATCCGGGAGATGGCGAGCTTCGCGTTGTCGCGGGCGGGTTTCACGGTCACCGAGGCGGCCGACGTGGCCGAGGCCGAGCGCAGGCTGAGCGAACGCCTGCCGGACCTGCTGCTGGTGGACTGGATGCTGCCCGACGTCAGCGGTATCGAGTTCGTGCGCCGCGTCAAGCGCGACGACCTGACGCGCTCCCTGCCGGTGATCATGCTGACCGCGCGCAGCGAGGAGGACGACAAGGTGCGCGGGCTCGAGACCGGCGTCGACGACTACGTGACCAAGCCGTTCTCGACCCGGGAGCTGATCGCGCGCATCCGCGCGCTGTTGCGAAGGGCCAGCGGCAGCGACGGCGACGTGACGCTCAGGGTCCGCGACCTGTCCCTCGACCCCGAGTCGCACACGGTCCTCGCCGGCGGGCAGTCGCTCAGCCTCGGGCCGACCGAGTTCCGACTGCTCAAGTTCTTCATGGGCAACACCGGGCGGGTGTTCTCCCGCGCCCAGTTGCTGGACTTCGTGTGGGGCCGCAACGCGTACGTCGAGGAACGCACGGTCGACGTGCACGTGCTGCGCCTGCGCAAGGCGCTGGCGCCGCACGGCTACTCGGCGCACCTGCAGACCGTACGCGGTGCCGGCTACCGTTTCGCGGCCAGGCTCTGATCGCCACCGCCCGGCGTGCCACGCGCTAAGATCGCGCCCATGAGGAGCTACTGGTGGGTCGAAATCTGGCGTCTGCTCGCCAGCCTGGCGGGCGGCGCGCTGGTCGGCGCCGCCTTCGGTCACGCGCTGTGGGGACTGGGGCTGGGCGGCTGCCTGCTGTTGGGCTGGCACGCCTATCAGCTCTATGTCTTCGAACGCTGGCTGCGCAAGGGCAGCAAGCGCAGCAAGATCCCCGAGCTGTCCGGCGCCTGGGACGCGCTGATCCAGCACGTCTACCAGATCAAGAAACGCAGCCGGGCGCGCAAGAGCCGGCTGCGGCGTATGCTGGCGCGGTTCAACGCCTCGACCACCGCCCACCCGGACGCAGTGGTCGTCATCGCGCGCCACGGCGAGATCGAGTGGGCCAACCGCGCTGCCGTGACGCTGCTGGGCATCCGCCCGCGCGACGTGGGCCAGCGGGTGCTGAACCTGCTGCGCGACCCGGCATTTCACGACTTCTACGCCGGCGCGGCGGACGACACCGACGAGGCACGGGAACTCGAACTGGCCTCGCCGGTGGACGAGCGCCGTCTGCTGAACGTACGCATCGTACCGTTCGGGGACCGTAACCGGCTGCTGACGGCGCGCGACATGAGCGAGCAGGCGCGGGTGCGCCAGATGCGCCGCGATTTCGTCGCCAACGTCTCGCACGAGCTGCGCACGCCGCTGACCGTGATCGCCGGTTACCTGGAGACCTTCGCCGACGAGGACGGATTGCCGCCGCACCTGGACGCGCAACTGGCCACGCTGACCTACCAGGCGCAACGGATGAACCGCCTGGTGGAGGACCTGCTCACCCTGGCCCGGCTCGAGAACTCGCCGCTGCCGGCGGCCGATTGCAAGCCGGTGCGGGTCGGGGCGATCGTGGCCGGCCTGATCGAGGACGCGCGCCGGATGGCGGAGTTCAGCGGCCACCGCCTGGTGGTCGAGTGCGCGCCGGACCTGGCCCTGCGCGGGCGCGAGACGGAGCTGACCAGCGTGTTCTCGAACCTGATCAACAACGCCCTGCAGCACACGCCCGGCGGTACCGAGGTGTCGGTGCGCTGGCAGGCCACCGCAGGGGGCGGCGCACGCTTCGAGGTGGCGGACGACGGCCCCGGCATCGACGCCGAGCACATCGAGCGCCTGACCGAGCGTTTCTACCGCGTCGACGCCGGGCGCTCGCGCGAACGCGGGGGCACGGGACTCGGCTTGTCGATCGTCAAGCACGTGTTGCAGCGCCACGGGACGAGCCTCGGCATCGTCAGCACGCCGGGGCGCGGCAGCCGCTTCTACTGCGATTTCCCGCCCGAGCAGACCCTGCGGCGCGCGGCGCAGAGCCCCGCCGCCGTCGAGTCCGCCTGAGCCCCTTCTTTCGCGCCCTCGCGGCCCCTGCTCGCCCGTCATGCGAGTGTCACATTACGGGACTAGAGTGCCGGCCAGGGAGATCGACACTCGTTTCCCGGAATCCGAACCCCGTGGAGGTTTGACCACCGTGTTTGCCGTCAAGACCCTCGCCGCGGCAGCGGCGCTTTCGCTCACCGGTCTGGCCCAGGCGCAGAGCCGCGACTACATCAGCATCGTCGGCTCCTCGACGGTCTACCCGTTTGCCGCCGCGGTCGCCGAGCGGTTCGGCAAGACCAGTCACTTCAAGACCCCGAAGATCGAGTCCACCGGCACCGGCGGCGGTATGAAGCTCTTCTGCAAGGGCGTCGGTGTCGAGCACCCCGACATCACCAACGCCTCGCGGCGCATGAAGAAGAGCGAGTTCGACCAGTGCCAGGCCAACGGCGTCAGCGACGTGGTCGAGGTGCTGATCGGCTACGACGGCATCGTGCTGGCCAACGCCAAGCGTGCCCCGCGCCTGCAGCTGACCCGCAAGGACATCTTCCTTGCGCTCGCCAAGGAAGTGCCCGACCCGGCCGGTGGGGACCGGCTCGTCGCCAACCCCTACGAGACCTGGAAGCAGGTGAACGCCGAGCTCCCCGACACGCGCATCGAGGTGCTCGGGCCCCCGCCCACTTCGGGGACGCGCGACGCGTTCAACGAGTTGGCGCTGGAAGCCGGGTGCGACGAGATCCCCATGATCGAGGCCATGCAGAAGACCGATGGGGAAACGCACAAGCGCGTGTGCCGCTCCGTGCGCGAGGACGGGCTGTTCATCGAGGCCGGCGAGAACGACAACCTGATCGTGCAGAAGCTCGACGCCAACCCGAGCGCCATCGGCGTGTTCGGCTTCAGCTTCCTCGACCAGAACGCCGACAAGATGCAGGGCTCGCTGGTCGACGGCATGGCGCCGACCTTCGAGGCGATCGCCGACGGCAGCTACCCGATCTCG
>JBFJWO010000151.1:0-10378 GCA_041623575.1 Gammaproteobacteria bacterium | reverse complement strand
CCGGGGGGCGGCCGCCGGCGGCCGCGGTGAGCTTCGAGATCTGCTCGGTCGCCAGCATCGCCGACTGGCTGACACGCTCGCCGCTGTCCTGCTCGAAACACGGTTTCAGGATCGTGCGATGCACCTCGCTCCAGGTGCCGCCGAACATCGCCGCGATCAGCGGCTCGGCAGCCTGTGCCGCGCGGGGCAGCAGCGGTGCGCCGGCCAGCGCGGCGCCGGCCGCCAGCAGTCTTCTTCGGTTGAGGGTCGTCATGGTCGTTTCTCTCCTGGGTGGTGCGCTAGGCCGCATCGGCGTCGCGCGCGAACACCGCACAGGCACCCGGGCTGCTGAGATCGACCTCGACCGGGTCGCCGATGGTCAGGCCCGACAGGGACCCGCGCGGTTGCGTGATCTTGATGGAGGTGCCGTCGCCGGCGCGCGCCTCGTAGACGACGGTCGGCCCGAGCGGCATGACCGCGGCAAGTTTCGCGGCGATGCCACCGCCCTGGCCCGCCACGGACGCGGACAGCCGCAGCTGCTCGGGACGCACCGACAACCAGGCTTGCTCGCCGGGCCGCCCGGCGTACGCGGCGTCGCAAACGAGTTCGCTCCCCGTCGTCAGCGCAACGCGCGTGACCTGCCCGGCTTCGACGCTCGCGATGCGCACCGGGATGAGGTTGGTGGTGCCGACGAACTGGTTGACGAACAACGTCTGCGGACTGTCGTAGAGTTCGCTCGGCGGGCTCAGCTGCTCGAGGCGCCCCTGGTTGATGACCGCGATGCGGTCGGCCATGCTCAACGCCTCTTCCTGGTCGTGCGTGACCAGGATCGAGGTGATGCCGAGTTCGCGCTGGATGCGCTTGACCTCGATCTGCATGTCGAGGCGAAGGTTCTTGTCGAGTGCCCCGAACGGCTCGTCCAGCAGCAGGATCTTGGGCTCGACCGCCATGGCACGGGCGATAGCCGTGCGTTGCTGTTGCCCGCCCGAGAGTTGCCGCGGCAGGCGTTCGCGCAGGTGCTCCAGTTGTACCAGCGCCAGCATCTCGTCCACCTTGGGGCCGATCTTGGCCCGCGCCCAGCGGCGCGCGGCCAGTCCGTAGGCGATGTTCTCCGCCACGTTCATGTGCGGGAACAGGGCGTAGTTCTGGAACACGATACCGACGTTGCGCAGGTTCGGTGCCAGGTGGTCCATGGCGTTGCCGTCGACGCGCACCTGGCCTTCGCTCTGGCGGATGAAGCCGGCGATGATCCTGAGCAGCGTGGTCTTGCCGCAGCCGCTCGGCCCGAGCAGCGCGATCAGCTCGCCGCCGGCGATGTCGAGCGTGACGTCGTCGACCGCGGTGAACGCGCCGAAGCGGTGGGTGATTGCGTCGAGCAGCAGCGAATGGCCGCGAACGGGTGAGCGACCGTCCGGCACGGCGTGCACTGCGGCGGGAGGACGGGTTGGCGCCATGGCGTTCCTCCGGGTACCCGTACTCGCGCCGGGTATCGATTTATTAGCAGGCATTGGATACAATTCGCGAATGCTTTGCAACCCTTTTCTGCCGGGGCCCTGGCGCGGGCCGAGCGAGCGCGGCGCGCGCTTCGGCGTGATGCCGCAGGCGACCCGCAGGCCCCGCACGCCAAGGTGAGCGATCTCGGCTCCGCGACTCTGGACGCCCCGCCGGGCGAGGGCGCGAAACAATCGCGGGATGCGGCCATCTACCAACGCATCTACACGGCCATCGTCGAACGACACGTGGCGCCAGGTACCAAGCTTCCCGAGGATACGCTGGCCGAGGCCTTCGACGTCAGTCGGACCCTGGTCCGCAAGGCGTTGGCGCGACTGGCCCACGAGGGGCTGCTCACCATCGCCCCGAATCGCGGCGCGCGCGTCGCGCGCCCGACGGTCAGCGAAGCGCGGGAAGTCTTCACCGCCCGCCAGCTGCTGGAGTGCGCGGCGATGCCGGTCGTGGTCGAAGCCCTGCGCGCGCGCGACCTCCAGAGCCTGCGCCGGAGAGTGGCGCGCGAGCGCGAAGCCGAGCGCTCGCAGGACGCACGCCTGTCGATCCGGCTCTCGGGCGACTTCCACGTCGCGCTCGTCGCGGTCACGGGCAACCGGCCGCTGGTCCAGTTCCTGCGCCAGCTGGTGGCACGCTCCTCGTTGATCGTGGCCGTCTACGGCCGATCGGGCGGCCAGGCGCGCAGTTGCCGGGACCACGGCGAGTTGCTGGAACTGCTGGCGGCGCGCGACGCCGAGGCGAGCCGTGACTGGATGGCGGAGCACCTGCGGGCGGTGGAGGAGACGCTCGGCTTCGACGAGGCGGTCTCGCACAGCCCCGACCTCAAGCAGCTGTTTGCCGCAATCGAGCCTCGCGGGGCGTTGTGAGGACGCACTCCCCGCGCACGTCGCGAGTTGACACCCGGAGACTTGTGTATACAATTTTGTTATAAAATCGATACGATAATAGTTGACTTCGTTGCGCTCGTGCACCGCTAAGCTGAACTCGTGCGAACACCGCCGGCAGGGCGGGCTCACGACCCGATGTCCGCAAAGACCGTAGAGGAGGACCCGATGGCCGCTGCCCACTCGTCGCTCGGCACCCCCGAGCAACTGCGCGACCCGGACTACACGCCGCCGCTCACCCGGGCGATACCGCTGGGCATCCAGCACGTGCTGGCGATGTTCATCAGCAATGTGACGCCGGCGATCATCATCGCCGGCGCGGCGGGCTTCGGCTTCGGTTCCGACTCGCCGGCGTTTCCCAACCTGATCTACATGATCCAGATGTCGATGCTGTTCGCGGGGGTCGCGACGCTGCTGCAGACCATCGGCCTCGGGCCGGTGGGCGCGCGTCTGCCGATCGTGCAGGGCACCAGTTTCGCCTTCATCCCGATCATGATCCCGCTGGTGGCCGGCAAGGGCGTCGAGGCGATGGCGGTGATCGCCGGCGGGGTGCTGGTCGGCGGTCTGTTCCACGCCTGTCTCGCGCCGTTCGTCGGGCGCATTCGCTTCGCGCTGCCGCCCCTGGTCACGGGTCTCGTGGTCACCATGATCGGCCTGGCGCTGGTCAAGGTCGGCATCCAGTACGCGGCCGGCGGGGTACCGGCGATCGGCAAGCCCGAGTACGGCAGCCTGCAGAACTGGCTGGTCGCGGGGATCGTCATCGTCACCACCCTGGGGTTGAAGTTCTTCGCCCGCGGGATGTGGTCGGTGGCCGCGATCCTGATCGGGCTGATCGTGGGCTACGGCGTGGCGCTTGCGATGGGCATGGTGAGCTTCGCCAACGTCGGGCGCGCCGCCGTGTTCGCCCTGCCGAACCCGTTTCATTTCGGCATCGAGTTCTCCACCGCGGCGATCGTGGGCTTTTGCCTGATGGCGATCATCTCCGCCATCGAGACGGTGGGCGACGTGTCCGGTATCACCAAGGGCGGCGCGGGGCGCGAGGCGACCGACCGGGAGATCAGGGGCGCGACCTTCGCCGACGGCTTCGGCACGGCGGTGGCCGGCGTGTTCGGTGCGTTGCCCAACACCTCGTTCTCGCAGAACGTCGGCCTGATCGCGATCACCGGCGTGATGAGCCGCCATGTGGTGACCTGCGGGGCGCTGTTCCTGATCGTGTGCGGCCTGATGCCGAAAGTCGGCGCGCTGATCTCCACCATTCCGATCGAGGTGCTCGGCGGCGGTGTGATCGTGATGTTCGGCATGGTGGTGGCGGCCGGCGTCAACATGCTCTCCGACGTCACCTGGAACCGGCGCAACATGGTGATCTTCGCGGTGTCGCTGTCGCTCGGCCTCGGCCTGCAACTCGAGCCCGGTGCTCTGCAGCACCTGCCGAAGACAGCGCAGGTGCTGCTGTCCTCTGGGCTGCTGCCGGCCGCGTTCCTGGCCATCGTGCTCAACCTGCTGCTGCCGGAGGAGTTGAGCGAGGAGCAGACCAGTTTCATGTCGGGCGCGCTCGCCTCGGAGCAGGGCGAGGAGCGTCCCTGAGCGTGGCCGGCCTGAACGAGCCGGGGCGCGACGGCGGCGCATGCCGGCCGGCGACTTTGCAGGAGACCAGTCCATGAAACGCCTGACCACCCACGTCCTGGATACCGCGGCCGGCAAACCCGGCGCGGGGATCCGCATCGAGTTGTATGCCGCCGGTGCCGGGCGTCGCCGGCTCGCTTCGGTCGTCACCAACGCCGACGGGCGTACCGATGCACCGCTGCTGGAAGGCGACGCGTTCGAGCACGGCGTGTACGAACTGGTGTTCCACGTCGGTGAGTACTTCGCGCGCGCCGGCGTCGCGCTCGCCGATCCGCCGTTTCTGGACGAAGTGGTGCTGCGCTTCGGGATCGGGGAGGATGCGCACTACCACGTGCCGTTACTGGTCTCGCCGTGGAGCTATTCCACGTACCGGGGGAGTTGACGGCGGCACGCCCGGGTCGCGCCGGACACACACGAGGGTGGCGGGGATGGAAGGCTATATCGTCGAGTGGCTGAGCCTGATCGGGCGCTGGGTGCACATGATCACCGGCATCGCCTGGATCGGCGCCTCGCTCTACTTCGTCTGGCTGGACAACCACCTGCGGCCACCCGAGTCGGGCGCCGACGCCGAGCGCGGCGTGGGCGGCGAAGTCTGGGCCGTGCACGGCGGCGGGTTCTACCACGCGCAGAAATACAAGGTCGCGCCGCCGGCATTGCCGGGCGACCTGCACTGGTTCAAGTGGGAGGCCTACACCACCTGGATGTCCGGCATCTTCCTGATGGCGCTGATCTACTGGTACGGCGCCGAGGTCTACCTCATCGACCCGTCGGTGGCGCAGCTGAGCAAGCCGGTGGCGATCGGGCTCGGTGTCGGCGTGCTGGTGGCCGGTTGGGTGGTCTACGACCTGCTGTGCAAGTCGCCGCTGGGGCGCGACGACAAGGTGCTGGGCGCGGTGTTGTTCGTGCTCATCGTGTTCGCCGCCTGGGGCCTGTGCCAGGTGTTCAGCGGTCGCGGCGCCTACATCCACTTCGGCGCCATGCTCGGCACCATCATGGTGGCCAACGTGCTGTTCGTGATCATCCCCGGCCAGCGCGACCTGGTGCAGGCGAAAAAGGAGGGCCGCGAGCCCGACCCGATCCACGGCATCACCGGCAAGCAGCGTTCCGTGCACAACACCTACTTCACGCTGCCGGTGCTGTTCGTGATGATCAGCAACCACTACGCGATGACCTACGGGCACGAGTATAACTGGCTGATCCTGGTCGCCATCTCGCTGGCCGGGGCGTTGATCCGGATCTATTTCGTGGCACGCCATTTCGGCAAGGCTTCGCCGCTGCCGGCCGGCGCGGCGGCCTTGCTGATGATCGGCCTGATCGTCGCCATCGCCCCGCGCCAGTCCTCGACGGCGATGAGCGCGAGCGCCGGCACGTTCGCCGACGTGCAGCGAATCGTGACCGAGCGCTGCGCGGGCTGTCACGCGACGCAGCCTACCCAGCCGGGTTTTACCTCGCCGCCCAAGGGCGTGGCCTTCGACACCCCCGAAGACATCGTCGCCAAGGCCGAGCAGATCCATCAGCAGACGGTGCTGAGCAACGTCATGCCGATCGGCAACCTGACGAAGATGACCGCCGAGGAGCGCGCCGTGCTCGGCGCCTGGTACGCCGCCGGCGCGCGGGCCGAGTGAGCGCTCGGCAAACGCGCCCGCCGCATCCGCAGGAGACAACCGCATGAGCCAGGCAGACACCACGCAGAACCCGTTCCGGCGCATGATCAACCTGGCGCAGCCACGCCTCGGCGCCGAGGTCGTGTTCGCCACCGACGAGTTCTTCGCCTCGCGCGAGCGACTGATCTCGCCGTTCGAGCCGGTCTTCATCCCGGACAAGTTCGACGACAACGGCAAGTGGATGGACGGGTGGGAGAGCCGGCGGCGGCGCGACAGCGGCTACGATCACTGCATCGTGCGCCTCGGCGTGCCGGCGGAGATCTACGGCTTCGACATCGACACCTCGCACTTCACCGGCAACTACCCGCCGTCGGCGTCCATCGACGGCTGCATCAGCGAGGCGACGGTTCCCGGCGGGGACGCGAAGTGGGAACAGCTGGTGGCTTCGGTGCCCCTTGCCGGCAACAGCCACCACTATCACCGCGCGATGCGTACCGGGCGCTACACCCACCTGCGGCTGAACATCTACCCCGACGGCGGCGTCGCGCGCCTGCGCGTCTACGGCCAGGTGCGCCCGAACTGGGAGCGACTGGCCGCCGGCGGCGAAGTCGACCTGGTGGCGATGGAGTACGGCGGGCGGGCGTTGCGGTGCAACGACGAACATTTCGGCAGCATGCACAACCTGATCGCGCCGGGGCGCGGCGTGAACATGGGCGACGGCTGGGAAACGCAGCGCCGGCGCCGGCCCGGTTTCGACTGGGTGATCCTGGCGCTCGCCACCCCCGGCGTCGTCGAGCGCGTGGTCATCGACACCGCGCATTTCAAGGGTAACTACCCGGACCGCGCCTCGATCCTCGGCGTGCGCCTTGCCGGCGGCAACGAGGACCAGCTCGCCGCGCAGAGCCTCGCCTGGCCGGTGTTGCTGCCCGAGGTCAAGCTCGGCATGGATCGCGAGCACGTGTTCACCGAAGAGCTGGCCGCACTCGGCCCGGTGAGCCACGTGCGCTTGAATATCTTTCCCGACGGCGGCGTCAGTAGGCTGCGGCTGTACGGTCGCCCGGCGCTCGACGGCCCGCGCGGATGAGCGCCGGGGCGGGGCAGGGGGCGGCGCGGGTATTGCGCGCCGAGGAGCTCACCCGCGAGGCGTTCGCGCCGTTCGGCGATGTCGTGCAGACCGAGGGCGCCCGGCACTACACGATCAACGCGGGCACGACGGAGCGCTTTCACGATCTCGCCGCCATCGACGTGCTCGAGGACGGCGGGCGCGCGCTGCTGAGCCTCTTTCGCAGCCAGCCGGTGACGGCCAATCCCTGTGCGCTGTGGGTGATGGAGCGACACCCGCTGTCGAGCCAGGCGTTCGTGCCGCGTGGCGAGCAACGCTTCCTGGTGGTGGTGGCGCCGCCCGCTGCGACTTTCGAGCCGGCGACCCTGCGCGCTTTCATCACCGCGCCCGGGCAGGGCGTCAACTACGCGCGCGGCGTGTGGCACCATCCGGTGCTCGCGCTCGGCGAGGTCACCGATTTCCTGATCGTGGATCGCGGCGGGCCGGGCGAGAACTGCGACGAGGTCGAGCTCGCCGACCCGGTGAGCGTGGCCTACTGAGCGACCCGCCGGGGTCGGTGGTTCCCGCCTAGAACAATCCCGGCTGCAGCGGCGAGGCGGCGACCAGGCCGCCGTCGACCGTCACGGCCTGGCCGGTGACGAAGCGGGCCCGCTCCGAGGCCAGCCACGCCGCCGCCTCGGCCACGTCGCGCGCTTCGCCCAGGCGTCCGGCGGGGTGGCGGGCCAGCGCATCCGCGCGGGCGGCGGCCGGGTCGCGTGCCAGCGCAAAGGCGGCGTCGGCCATCCCGGTCAGGATCCAGCCCGGGCAGATCGCGTTGCAACGGATGCCCTGGTGCCCGTGATCGACCGCGACCGAGCGCGTCAGGCCGAGCACGAACGCCTTGGAGGCGTTGTACAGTGCCAGCGACGGGTCGGCATGGGTGGCGCTGATCGAGCCGAGGTTGACGATCGAGCCGCCGCCGCCCTGTGCCATCGCCGGGATGAACCGCCGGCAGGTCAGGAACACCGCGCGGGCGTTGACGCCCATCACCGCTTCCCAGTCCGCGTCGGTGCTCTCGACCACGGTCTTCTCGATCTGCACGCCGGCGTTGTTGACCAGCACGTCGACCCGGCCGAAAGCCGCGAGCGCGGCGTCGGCGAGGCGCTCGACGTCGCCGTTGCGGCTGACGTCGGCGACACACCATTCGACGCCGGCCGGCAGGTCCCGGCCCGGTTGTGCACGTGCGCAGCCCAGCACACGCGCGCCCTCCGCGACGAAGACCTCGACGATCGCGCGCCCGATGCCGCGGCTGGCGCCGGTGACGACGGCTGTCTTGCCTTCGAGCAGGGCTCGCCCGTGCGGCGCGTTCACCCGCTCGCCCGCCGGTAGGCGTCCAGCAGCAGCCCGTGGAAATGATGGACGGCGTGTTCGCTCAGGCCCGACCCGCCCGGGTCCACCAGGTAGCGGCCCCGCTGGAACGCCGGCGTGCGCATGCCGCGCTGAACGCTTTCGACCAGCGCGATGTCCTCCGGCTGCAGGACCCGGTCGATGAACTCGATGGCCTCGCGTTGCGCGGCGCTCGGCTCGCCGCTCTCGAAGAAGAAATCGAACTCCTCCCGGGTCTCCTCGGCGGCGCTCGGCAGGAACCGCCAGACCATGAAATTGCCGCGCCCGGGATAGCGCATCAGCGTGGTGTTCGGCCACAGGTACCACACGGCGTGGTCCGTGACGCTCGCGTCGTCGACCCCGTAGGCCTGGTTGTCGCGCCGCCCGGCCCTGGCCATGTGGCTCGACCAGATACCGTGGGTGGTGACCCGGTAGGTGTCCATCTCGACCAGGCTGACGAAGTCCCGGTGCGCCACCGGGCAGTGGTAGCACTCCAGGAAATTGTCGACCACCGCTTTCCAGTTGGCGCGCACCCGGTAGGTCAGGCGGTGGGCGAAGGTCAGCTCGCCGAGGTCCGGGGCGTAGGCGGTGATTTCCTCGGCCAGTCCCGCCGCCTGCGCTGCCAGGGGCTCGGCGCCCGGGTCGAGATTGACGAAGGCGAGGTGGCAGAACACCTCGATGCGCACCGGCGTGAGGCGGATCCGGCCCGCATCGAAGCCCTCGATCAGCTCCGAGCGCCGCGCGTGGTGGAGCCGCCCGTCGAGCGTGTAGACCCAGGCATGGTAGGGGCAGGTGATCAGGTCGGTCGTGCCGTCGCCGGCGAGCAGCTCGTGGCCCCGGTGGCGGCACACGTTGTAGAAAGCCCGCAGTTCGCCCTCGCGGTCGCGCGCGGCGAACACGCTCTGGCCGTGGACCTGGGCGGCGACGTAGCTGCCGGGCTCGCGCAGCTTCTCCTCGTGACACAGGAACTGCCAGCTGCGGCGGAACACCTGCTCGTGCTCGAGGGCGAGAAACCGGGCTTCGCGGTAACACCGCGCGTCGAGCGAGGACGAACGCGCCGGCTCGGGATGGAAGCCTTCGCCGATCGCGGCCAGCTCCTCGCGGCTGAGGCGCTCGCTCACGGCAGTCGCCGCCGGGCGGTCGGGGACGGGCGCGAGGTGGCAACGCTCGGCGAATGTAGCACGATTCGGCCTCTGGGGTCGGGCGCTGCGGCGCGCGGGGCCGCTAGTGTAGCAAGGGCGGATCGCCGATCGCGGCGCGAGCGCCGGGCAGTGCCACGGGGCCGGCTGCGAGGCTGGGGGGGCGCGCGCAAGGGGTCCGGGCTCGTTGTCTGCAGGCCGTTGCGGGTGGCGGTGCCACGCTGCATGCCCGCGCCGCCCGCCCGGCGCGGGGCACTTGTAAAGACGCGCGGACTGGTCTACAAAATACGCTATGCATCGCCTGCGTCGCGTGGCCCGCAAGAGGCCAGGGGGACGGCGATGCGCAGCAAGGAAACGAACGTACAAGGGAAGGTGCCAATGCCCGCGAAGCACTGGCTTCTCGCACCCAGACCACCCGCTTTTTCCGCGAACCCGGGCGCGCCGTATCGGGAAACGCCCGCCCGTGGGAAGCACGGAACGCCACCAGGGAAAGCAGCAATGAGCATAAGGACCGTCGTGCTGAGCAGTACCCGGATCTACCGAGAGGGAATCGCCGCCCAGATCGACGAGCGCGACGGGGTGCAGGTGACGCAGACGTTCGACGACTGCCGCGGGATCGAGCAGCGCCTGCGCGCGTTGCGCCCCGACGTGGTCATCGCGGACATCGCCATGGCGGGCGCGTTGCACCTGCTGGCGGAAATCAAGCGTGCCCGCACGAGCACGCGCGTGATAGCGTTGACGTTTTCCGGCGAGCCCGAGCGCATCTACGCCTGCGCGCGCCTCGGCGTGGAAGGCTTCGTGTCGAGTTCCGACAGCATCCAGGACCTGCGCGCATGCATCGTCGCCGTCACGCGCGGTGAGTACCGCTACCCGTCCGGGGTGGCGCGCACCCTCGCCAGGCGGATGTCGGGCGATTGCGTGCAGCCCGAAGCCAACCCCCTGTCGGCGCTGACCTCGCGCCAGTCGAGCGTGCTGCAGCTGCTCGAGCTCGGTCAGACCAACAAGGAGATCGCACGCACGCTCGGCATCGAGGTGGCGACGGTCAAGAACCACGTCCACGACATCCTCGAGCGACTGCAGGTCTCGAACCGTTGCGAAGCGGCGGCGCTGATGCGTCGCAACCCGCCTTACTGCCCGGACACCTGAGTCCGCCGTTTCGACGCCCGCGTCGCCGGGCGCGCGCTCGCGCGAGGCGTGTCTGCGCCCGGCGTGCGCCGT
>JBFJWO010000150.1:0-10401 GCA_041623575.1 Gammaproteobacteria bacterium | reverse complement strand
TGCCCCCGGCGGCGGTGATCTCCGCCGCCACCGCTTCGGCCGCCGCCCGGTCGCTCTTGCCGACGACGGCCACCGCCGCCCCGCCGCGCGCCAGTCGCAGCGCGATCGCGCGCCCGATATTGCGCGAGCCGCCGGTGACCAGCGCCACTTTGCCGGCCAGCGGTTGCGTCTCGGTGCTCTGCGTGTTCAAGACGTCGATCTCCGTGAGGGGTGGGTCGTGAGCGTCAGACGGCGCGGGCGCGCAGGCGCCGGATCAGCGGGCCGAGCAGCGGCCAGCCGAGGCTCAGCACGGTGATGGCGAAGAACCCGACCACGATGGGGCTCTCGAAGAACCGCAGCCAGTTGTTGTCGAACATGATCATCGACTGCGACAGCGACTCCTCGACCAGCTTGCCGAGAATCAGGCCCATGACCAGGGGTGCTGCGCCGAACCCGTGGCGCGCCATCAGGAAGCCGACGAAGCCCGCGACCAGCATCACCCACACGTCGAAGACCGAGGAGCTGAACGAATAGGCGCCGATCATCGAGAACACGAACACCGAAGGCCACAGCAGGGTGCGCGGGATCAGCGTGATCCGGGAGAACAGCTTGGCACCCGCCAGGCCGATTCCGAGGAACATGAAGTTGGCGATCAGCATGGCGCCGAAGATCGCGTAGATGAACTCCGGCGTCTCCCGCATCAGGTAGGGGCCCGGGCGAAAGCCGTGCATGATCAACGCCGCCAGGATGATCGCGGTAGTGCCGCTGCCCGGGATGCCGAGCGCGAGCGTCGGCACCATGGCCCCGCCGGTGGCGGCGTTGTTGGCGGCTTCGGGGCCGGCGATGCCTTCGATCGCACCCTTGCCGAACTCTTCCTTGTTCTTCGACCAGCGCTTGGCCTCGTTGTAGCCCATGATGGCGGCCACCGTTGCGCCTTCGGCGGGCAGGATGCCGATGAAGGTGCCGATCCCCGAGGAGCGCAGGATGGTCGCGCGCACGCGCTTGAAGTCCTCCCAGCTCGGCAGGCGGATGACCACGGAGGTGATGCGCTCGTAGGCGACACTCAGGGTCTGGGACTGGTTTAGCAGCTCGCCGATCGCGAACAGCCCGATCAGCACCGGGATGAAGTTGATACCCTCGGTGAGTTCGTAGGTGCCGAAGGTGAAGCGCTCCACGCCGGTGGTGAGATGGATGCCGACGGTGCCGAGCAGCACGCCGAAGGCGCCGGCGATCAGGTTCCTCAGCGACGAGCGCCCGCTGATCGAGGCGAGCATGGACAGCGCGAACACGGTCAGCGCGAAGTACTCGGGCGGGCGGAACTGCAGGGCCACCTGCGCGAGCAGCGGCGTCGCCAGCAGGAATACGATCAGGCTGAAGATCCCGCCCAGCACGCTGCACACCGCGGCCAGCCCCAGCGCGCGCCCCGCTTCGCCGCGCTTGGCCATCGGGTAGCCGTCGAAGGCCGTGGCGACCGCCGGCGGTGCACCCGGCGCGTTGATCAGGATCGCCGTGATCGAGCCGCCGAAAGTGCCGGCACAGTAGAGCGCGGCCAGCATCGCGATGGCCGGCACCGGTTCGAGCGAGATCGTGAACGGCAGCAGCAACGCGACCGCCATCGGCGAACTCAATCCCGGCAACGCGCCGACGGTGACGCCGACCAGCACGCCGATGAAGATCAGCAGGATGTTGAACGGGTCGGCGAGCAGCAACAGGCCGGTCAGTAACGGTTCCATAGGCTTACCACAGGCTCCCCGGTTCGAGGTAGACCTTGAGCACGCCGGAGAACAGCAACACCACCAGGCCGGGAAAAACGATCGCGTAGGGTACGAGCACGATCCACCGGCGCTCGCCCCACAGCAACGGCAGCAGCACGCACACCAGGGTCATGGTCACCCAGGTGCCCAGCCACGGCATCGAGGCGACCACCAGCGCCAGCAGGGCGGCCGTCACGAACGAGATCGGCTTGATGGAGACGCTGCGGTGCTCGTCGATGTCCTCGTCGCGCCGGCGCAGGTGGATGTGCTCGAACGGCAGCAGCAGGGCGAGCACGCCGATGGTCCACAGCAACAGCCGCGGAAAGAACTCCGGCGGCACGTCCTGCGCGAACATGTCCGCGACCTGCTCGAAGTCCCGGGTCACGACGTACAGCGCGACGCACACGGCGACGATCAGCAGGCACAGCCACAGATCGGTCAGGTTGATGGTGGGCAGCCGTGAGAAACGCGCGGGACGCTGCCCGCGCGTTCGCTGCGGCGAGGACTCGCGCTGCTCGTTCACCGCGGTACTACTGCTCGAGCAGGCCGAGATCCTTGAGCGCGGCCACCGCCTTGGCGTACTCCTCCTTGATGTGCTTGTCCCACACCTCGGCACCGGCGACGCTGTCTTCGACGTTCAGGCCGGAACTCTTCAGGTAGTTGGCGAAGGTCTCGTGCTTCATCGCCTTGACCATCGCATCGGAGAGCACTTTCACCCGTTCGGGCGGCGTGCCCTTGAGCACCCAGTAGCCGCGCGTCGTGGAGGTCTTCACCGGGTAGCCCAGCTCGAAAGTGGTCGGCACGTCCGGGTAGTCGGCGAGGCGCTTCTCGGCCATCACGGCCAGCGCGCGAAAGGTGCCGTCGCCCACCTGCGGACCGGCTTCGCTGACGTTCGGCAGGGTCGCGTCGATGGCCCCGGACATGAGTGCCTGCACCATCTGCGCGCCGCTGCCGAACGGCACGACCTTGAACTGGATACCGGCCGCCTTGGCGAACTGCGCGAGCCCGATGTGCTCGGTGCCGCCGACCTGCGCGACGCCCCAGTTGAGCGCCTTGTCCTTCGACGCCGCCACCAGGTCGGCCATCGACTTGTAGGGGCTCGACCCCGAGACGGTGATGAACGTCGGGTCGTCCATCGCCCGCGCGACGCCGACCACGTCGTCGATGGTGATGGGCGACTTGCCGCGCGCGATGGTGTAGAGATGGCTCTGCGTCATCGCCAGCACGGTGTAGCCGTCGCGTTCCTTGCCCATCGCGTACTGGTGCGCGCTGGCGCCCGAGCCGCCGCGTTTGGACACCACCGACATGTCGACGTCCAGGTTGCGCCGCGCACGGATCATCATCATGCGCGCGGTGGTATCGGTGCCGCCGCCGTAGCGGGAGTGGATGACCACCTCGATCGGCTTGGACGGGAACTTCTCCTGTGCCAGTACTACCGGGCCTGCCAGCGCGGCTGCTGCAATGGCGAGCGTTGCCGCTACGGTCAGTGCGCGGCGACTCTTTATCGTGTTCGCGTTCATGGGCTCCTCCGTCGATTCGTCATTCGATCGCGCCGCGCGGGCCGCCGGCGCTCCACTGCGCATCGGCGTTCCGGCAACGCGGCCATCGTACGCCCTTCGCCTGCCTCCCGCTTGCCCCGGGCCGGGCGCGTTCGTCACCCGGGGCGTCATCGGCGCACCGCCGTGCATGCGGTGCGTTGCAGCTGTCGAGGGGCGGGTATGCGATACCGCCCGCGACGCTGCGGTTCAGATCACGAATTCCTCCAGCGTTTCCGGGGCAAACATCTCCTCGGGCTCGAGCAGGCGTCGCGAAAGGCCCTGCTCGAGGTGATAGCGCAGGAAGGTCGCGAGCGTCGCGTGGTTTTTCGCCAGGCCGTACGGCCAGTAGTCCGCCCCCATGGTCTCTATGGTGTGCTCGACGTGTGCATTGAGAAACGGCAGCATGCTCTTCAGCGCCGCGGTCTCGCGCAGCCCCTCGTAGCAGATCGCCTGCGCCTCGCGAAACGCCTGGTACAGGTTCATCGCCACCCAGCGATTGGCCTCGTAGACCTCGCGACGGATCGCGATGACGTGCATGATCGGAAAGATGCCCGTCTCGCGGTAGTAGCGCTGCTCGACCTCGAGGTAATCGGGAAACAACCGCACCACGTTCTCGCCGTCGTAGGTCGAGGGCTTGCGCGCGGTGAACAGCGCATCGATCTCACCGTCGCGCAGCATCGCGGCCAGCGTTTGGGCCGGGCCGATGCGCTCGACGCGGATGGTCGCCGGCAGCTCCAGGCGGATCTTCTCCTCGCGTCCCGGCGTCTCCTCGCCCCCGGTGACGTGCGTGTAGGCGTCGACGGGCAGGCCGTGGTGCTCGGCGAGAATGCCGCGGATCCACACCGGCGCGGTCATCTGGTACTCGGGTGTGCCGACCCGCTTGCCGACCAGGTCGGCGGCACTGCGGATGCCCGCGCCGGCGTGCACGTAGATGCACGAGTGGCGGAAGTAGCGGCTCGGAAAAACGGGGATCGCGACGAACGGGCGTGTGGGGTCGTTGAGCGATACGAGGTAAGACGACATCGACAGCTCCGCGACGTCGAACTCGCGGTGGCGCAACATGCGGAAGAAAGTCTCCTCGACGATCATGTCGAGGAACGTCAGGTCGATGCCGGCGGGCGCGACGGTGGCGTTCATCAGCGCCTGCACCCGGTCGTAGTTCCAGCAGCCGAGCGTCAGTCTCAGGTTCGCCATGCCGTGCGCTCAGCCGTTGCGGCGCAGCTGCGAGCCGAAGCCCAGGCGCAGGGATACCTCGTGCGCGGCGTCGAGGGCGCGCGCCGAGAGCGTCGGGAACATGCTCTTGCGAAAACGGGTGCGCGGCCCGGCGATGCCGATCGCGCCGAGCACCCTGGCGTCGGCGCCGCGAATCGGTGCTGCGACGCAGCGTGTGCCGGTGTCGTTGTCGAGGTCGTCGATCGCGTAGCCGCGTCGACGGGCCTCGCGGATACGCTGGCGCACACCGCTCGCTTGCTCGCCGGCCCCGTCGAGCACCTTCTCGATCAATGCCTCGGGGGCGTCGGCCAGCAGCGCGATGCCCTCGGCGGTGGAGACGGCGGGCCGCGACAGGCCGCTCCACGAACGGATACGAACCGGGTGCGGGCTCTCGAAGTCGTGCACGTACACCACCTGGTCCTGGTCGAGGACCGCGAGACGCACGTTCTCCTCCAGCTCGGTGCGCAGGTCCGTGAGGATGGACTTGGCTTCGGCGATCACGTCCATGCGCGCGCGTACCAGCGAGCCGAGCTCGAACAGCGCGATGCCGAGCCGGTAGCGGTTGGTGTCCGGGTTCTGCTCCAGCAGCCGGTCGGCGAGCAGGGTAGAGGCGAGGCGATGGACCGTGCTCTTCGCGATCCCGAGGCGCTTGGACAACTCGCTGATGCCGAGCTCGGGGTCGTCGGCGGAAAACGCCTTCAGCAGACGGATCGCGGTGGTGACCGAGGACAGCAGCGTGCGACCTTCGCCAGCGTTCCTGCGCGGTGCGCCCGCCATCTCAGGCCCGCGTCTCAGTGGTCGTGTTCATGGGAAAGGTGACGGTGAGGGGCGCCGTGACGGTGAGCGTGATCGTGACTGTGATCGTGGCCGTGACGTGCATGTCCGTTCGTCGATGCGCGGTGGTGAATACGCTCGCGGCGCGGCCCGCGCGGGTCGTCGCGAAACGTCAACGACTTGATCGTCACCGGCACCGTGAACGACGGCAGGCGGATCTTGCCGAGGTCGATGAAGTCGAAATCGCGCAACACGATGCCGTCGATGACCAGCATCTCGGCGGTGACCCCGAGTTCCTCGCGCAGGATCGCCCCCAGGGTCTGCGCGATGTCGCCGTCGAGCATCACGTACAGGGTGGCGCCGGCGCGCAGACGTTCGGCCAGGGCGGCACGGATGCCTTCGGCCAGTGCCCGGATGCGCGCGTACGCCGGCGGCCCGCGCCACTCGATCGCCAGCGCCACCTCGTCGCGCGCCGGGTCGAGGTCGAAAGCGGCGTAACGGCGGCGGATCGCCTGCGCCACCGCTTCGGCGTCGATCGCCGCGTCGAGGCTCAGCTCGGGTTTCAGCACCTGCAGGTTGCGGCGTGGCAACACCTTCGCCGCGCTGGTGATGGTCGAGGTGTTGCCGCTCAACTGGGTCGAGTATTCCGAGGCGCCGAGCACGGTCGCGCGGATGCGCTCGGTGGCCGGCAGCAACGCGGCACCGAAGCGGCCGGCGAGCGCCCGCTCGCGCAGCACGGCGCCGAGGGCGACGCCGAGGTCGCCGAAATCGCGCTGCTCGTTGCCGTACACGTACTCGGCCACGCCGCCGGAGAACACCACGCCGTCGAGATCGCTGACGGGCGGCGGTGGCTCGGTGAGATACAGGTCGAGCACCGCCCGTGACGGGCGCGCCGCGGTGATCGCTTCCAGCAGCACGTCGGCCATGCCGAGCGCGACTCGTTCGAAATCTCCCGCTGCGACGCGCGAACCGACGGCCCAGTCGAGACCCGCGCGCCGGGCGTGGTGCGCCCCGGCCGGGTCCAGGCGTACGATCCGCCGCCGCTCGGCGACCGCCAGACGCCCGCCGACGTGGAGCGCGGCCGTCCACTCGATGTGACCGTCGCGGATCAGCGCCAGCTTGGTGGTGCCGCCGCCGATGTCGACGTTCAGGATGCACGCCCTGCGCTCGTGGCTGAGGCGGGCGGCGCCCGAGCCGTAAGCGGCCAGCAGCGACTCCATGTGATGCCCGGCGGTGGCGGTCACGAACTCGCCGCCTTTCTCGGCCAGCACCCGCGCGATGCCTTCGGCGTTTTCGCGGCGCAACGCCTCGCCGGTGAGGATCACCACCCCGGTGTCGATGTCCTGCGGCAACAGCCCCGAGTGGGCGTAGGCGAGGTCGATGATCTCGCCGAGGCGGCGCTCGTCGATGCGCTGCTCGTCGGCGTACGGCGTCAGGTGCACGGGGGACTGGAACAGGGTCTCGCGCTCGACCACCAGGTAGCGGCTGCTCAGGTCTTCTCCCTGGCGGCGCAGGTGGATGCCCGAGAAGGCCACCTGCGTGCCGGCCGAGCCGATGTCGACGCCGACCGAGCGCAACGACACGTTGTCCTGCTGCCAGATGGGATTGTCTTCGAGCGGGCCTGGGTCGATGTCGTCGTGATCGTGATCGGCGTCGGGGCCGTGCTCGTGCGGGTAGAAATCGCCGAACAGGTGATCGTCCAGCGTGTGCGCGTCGCCCGTTGCTTTCTTCTCGTTCGTCGACATGCCAGACAGCGTTCCGCTATGTGGACCGGCGTCCCGTTGACCACACTCTAATCGGGCCCTATGATGATTGCAAGCGGCCGCGCGTCCCGCGCGGCGCGTCTTTTCACCGGAGGTGCGGCTTGGCCAGAGACGCGATCGTTTCCGAAAAACTCGCCTCCAAGTTCGCCACCGAGAAAGAGACCCCTTACACGCGTTGGGTCGCCGGCGAAGGCCTCGACATCATCGACGGGATCTACGTGCCCGACCTGAACGAGGTAGAGCTCAAGCCCTGGGCGCGGCGCGGCGGGCGCGCGGTGTTCATCAACCACGATGCCTCGCGCACCTCCAACGACTGCTACGTGATGGAGATCGCGCCGGGCGGCGAACTCGCACCGCACCGCCAGCTGTGCGAGGAAATGGTGCTGATCCTCGCCGGGCGCGGGTCGACCGCGGTGTGGAACGACGCGGGCGCGCGCATCACGTTCGAGTGGGGACCGGGCGCGATCTTCGGTATCCCGCTGAACGCTCATCACCAGCATTTCAACGGCTCCGGCAGCGAGCCGGCGCGTTTCGTGGCGGTCACCAACCTGCCGCCGCTGATGAACGTGTTCGAAGATCCTGACTTCCTGTTCGGCACCGCCCACGACTTCCCCGGACGCTTCGACGGCGAGCAGGACTATTTCGCCAACAAGGGCCAGCAGAAAGGGCTGTTGCTGGAAACCAACTTCGTCGCCGACGCGGTCAACCTGCCGCTGGTCGAGGCGCGCGAACGCGGTGCCGGCGGCGGCCACATCCGTTTCCAGCTCGCCAAGAGCTCCATGAACAGCCACATCAGCCAGTTCCCGGTCGGCACCTACAAGAAGTGCCACCGCCACGGCCCCGGCGCGCACGTGATCATTCTCTCCGGCGAGGGCTACAGCCTGATGTGGCCCGAAGGCGAGCAGCCGCGGCGTTACGAGTGGCGCGCCGGTTCGATGATCGTGCCGCCCAACATGTGGTTTCACCAGCACTTCAACGCCGGCACCGAACCGGCCCGCTACCTCGCCTTCAAGCACGAGGGCGTGGCGATCCGCAACGCCCAGGGCGTGCCCAAGGCGTGGATCTCGATGCGCATCGGGGGCGACCAGATCGACTACGCCGACGAGGCGCCGCAGATCCGCACGCTGTTCGCCGAGGCGTTGGCCAGGCAGGGGATAGAATCGCGCATGCAGGCCGCGTACGAAGCGGAACTCGCCGACCTGCCGCCCAAGACCTGAGGGAACGGACTCCCGGGGCTCGGCTCAGAGCGTGACGACCACGTGGTCGCCGCTCACCTCGGCGCGGTAGGTCCTGACCGGCTCCACGCACGGCGGGGCCGTGACTTCGCCGCTGCGGATGTCGAAGCAGCCGCCGTGGAAGTCGCACTCGATCTCGTAGCCGTCCAGGAACCCCTCCGACAACGACCCCGGGCCATGGGTGCAATGATCGTCGGTGACGAAGAACTCGCCGTTCACCCGGAACACCGCGAGCGTCAGTCCGGCGGCCTCGACGCGGATAGCCTGTCCTTCCTCGACCGCCGCGGTGCGACACAGCTCGATACGTTGCTCCACGCTCATGGCGCGTGTGATGATTCCCCGCGGTTGACGGGCTGGTGCCCAGGTTATAAATTGCCCCGCAAGTGCGGAACGCTGTTCCGCATACCAGAACCAGGCACTATTAGACGCGCACGCCACACGGGCGTCAACCCGCGGTCCGCGGCCGCGATGCCCGCGCTTCCCGGCGGCGCGACCGGAGCCGCCCGATGCTACGTCAAGACGTCAACGACCTGCTCACGCTGACCGGACCCGGCACGGCCATGGGCGCGCTGTTTCGCCAGTACTGGATCCCGGCGCTGCTGGCCGCCGAACTGCCCGAGAACGACTGCCCGCCGGTGCGCGTTGCGCTGCTGGGTGAGCGCCTGATCGCGTTGCGCGATTCGAGCGGTCGATACGGGCTGATCGACGAATTCTGCGCGCACCGCCGGGCGTCGCTGTGGTTCGGGCGCAACGAGGACGACGGCATCCGCTGCGCCTACCACGGCTGGAAATACGACGTCACCGGGCAGTGCGTCGAGGTGCCGTCGGAGAGCGCCGACAGCGGCTACTGCCGCACGATCCGGCTGACCAACTACCCGCTGGTGAAGATCGGCGACGTGCTGTGGGCCCATCTCGGCGAGGCCGACGCGCGGCCCCCGCTGCCCGAGTGGGAATTCGCCACGGTACCGGGCGAGCAGACCTACACCTCCAAGCGCTGGCAGGAATGCAACTGGCTGCAGGCGCTGGAAGGCGGCATCGATTCCAGTCATGTTTCCTGGCTGCATTCGGGCGCGCTGCGCACCGATCCGCTGTTCCGGGGCGCCAGGGGCAACCAGTACAACGAGCGCGACAAGCGCCCGGTGTTCGAAGTCGCGCCGGCTGCCGGCGGCCTGTTCATCGGCGCGCGGCGCAATGCCGAGGACGGCAAGTACTACTGGCGCATCACGCCGTGGGTGATGCCCAGCTTCACGATGGTACCGCCGCGCGGCGACCATCCCGTGCACGGCCACTTCTGGGTCCCCATCGACGACCACAACTGCTGGGCCTGGAGTTTCGACTACCACCCGACGCGCGCACTGAGCGCCGACGAGCGCCGGGCCATGCAGGAAGGCGCCGGCGTGCACGTGAAGTGCGACCCCGCGACGTTCCGCCCGCTTGCCAACAAGGACAACGACTACCTCATGGACCGCGAGGCGCAGCGTCGCGGGGAGACCTTCTCGGGCGTGGCGGGCATCGGCATGCAGGACGCCTCGCTGCAGGAGAGCATGGGGCCGATCGTGGATCGCACCCGAGAGCACCTGGTTTCCACGGACAACGGCATCATCATGGCGCGCAAGGCCCTGCGCAAAGCCGTGCTCGCGCTGCGCGACAAAGGCGAGCGCCCGCCGGGCGTCGAACCCGGGCACCAGCGCGTGCGTTCGGCGGCGGTGCTGCTGGCGGCGGAGCGGGACTTTCTTGCCGACTGTGCGCGCGAGCTCAGCGTGCGTCCCGGCGAGCGGCACAGTTCGGTGTAGTCGGCCTACCTCGCCGTGGACGCCGGGCCCGCCATCCGTCAACACCTTGCGGACGTCGTCATGACGCTCGCGCGCATGGACATCGTCGACTTCAACGGCCACGCCTCGGTGCGCCGCGAGGACGGCAGCTTCCTGATCAACTCGGGCGATTCGACGCGCAGTGCCCTGACGCCCGCTGACATCAGCACGCTCGCCGCGGACGGCACGTTGCTCGCAGGCCCGCGACCGCCGCTGGAGATGCACCTGCACCGGGAACTCTACGCGGCCCGTGCCGACGCCGGGGCGATCATCCACGCGCACCCCAAGTGGTCGACGCTGTTGACCAGCGCCGGGGTGGTCGTGCAACCGGTGTT
>JBFJWO010000149.1:0-10444 GCA_041623575.1 Gammaproteobacteria bacterium | reverse complement strand
GGTGGCCATGACGTAGTCCTCGACGGTCAGCGCCTCGTGCGCGTCGGGGCGTTGCGGGCGATAGGGCTCGAACGGGCGGCGGTAGGTCCGGAGCAGGCCGCGTACCGGCAGGTCCAGCGACTCCAGGGTATCGCGCAGCCGCGCACGGTCCCGGCGCACGTCGCCGCTCAGGCCGGCCTGCTCGGCGGCGGCTATCAGCAACCGCGTGAGGTCGTAGGCGTGCACGAACCCCGCCGGGGCGCGGATCGTTTCCGTGCTCTGGAAAGCCGCGGGGAACAACCGCTGCGCGCGCTGGAAAACGGCGCGCTCGAAGTCGTCCAGGCGTCCGTCGAGGAAGGGGTAGCGGGTCTGGATGAACGCCAGGTCCAGGCCGTCGAGCATGTCGGCGTCCATGGCCTCGGCGAAGTCCCCGCCGGTAATGCCCCAGTGACTGCGCACCGGCAGGCGTTGTGCGGGGTCGAGCTGCATCATCGCGCGGGCGAAGGTCTTGCCCTCTCCGGCGTTGGCGACCAGGAAGATCACGTCGGCCCCGGAATCGACGATGGCGCGCAGGATGGTGAGCGCCTGGTGATCGCCGATGTTCCAGTTGAAATAGTGGGTGCCGACGAGCTGAACGCCGGTGTCGCGGGTCAGCCCGGTCACCGCCTCGCTCATCGTGCGGTGGTTGGAGCGGCCCCAGCCGGTTTCCTCGAGCAGCAGGTACGGGCGGCGGAAACCTTCGGCGCGCACCGCCTGATCGACGATGAAGGGACCGGCCTTGGTGTCGTCTATCGACAGGCGGAAGATCCAGTTGAGCGGCCCTTCGTGACGCGTGATCGGGCCCGCCGCCGCCCATGGGTCGAGCACCAGGATGGCGTTGTCGTTGATGTAGTCGCGATTGGCGAGCAGCGGCGGCGAGTGCAGGCCCGAGACCACCACCAATGCCGCGTCGTCGGCGAGGTACTGGCGCAGGTGCGCCGTGCTGCGCCGGGTGCTTCCCCGGTGGTCCTTGAGCACGATCTCGACCGGGTGGCCCGCAAGGCGGTCGCCCGCTTCGCTGAGCGCCGTGCGCACGCCCTGTTCGATGGCAAGTCCCGAGGCGCGCGCCCCTGAGCGGTCCGCGTCGATGTAGATCCTCAACGGAGCGCCCGCCGCGGGCAGGCTCACGAGCGCCGACAATGCCAGTGCCAGGGCCGCGCGTACCGTCGCGGAACCAGCCCGACGACGCCCGTCATTGGCTCGATGCATAAGGATTTTCCTCGCCATCCGCGACCGGGTTTTGGGGTCCCCGGGCTATCGGCGGCGCACGGCTATCCTTGATCGGCCGCCTTGTCGCGCACGCAGGGGTGCGCGAGCCGGTGGGATCGGGCTGCACGCAGCGCCCGCGTCAGTGAGTCCGCGGCGCGCGCCGGGAAAGAGCGGTGCCGCTCGCCCGGCGTTCCTTCGCGGGCGGGCGGATCAAGCGCCGGCGGCGTGGGAGGATGGCACGCCGCCGGCGTCGCGTTACCGCCGCACGCTCCGGTGCGGCGCCGCGCGTCCTGGGTGGTCGTTCATGGCCGCTCGTCCACCACCACGATGATCGTGTCCGCGTCGAAGCACCCGCCGGCGCCCTCTTCGCCGAACACGTCCGCTGCCTGGCCCGCGGTGAGGTCGCCGAGCGACGCCTCGGCGGTGGAACTGCCGGCGGCATCGATGGTGACCACGAAGATCCCGGTGTCGTCGCCGACGTCGACGCAACGATCGCCGGTTTCGGTCATCAGGGTGAGCGAGTCGTCCCCGATCGGGCCCAGGGTGCCGCTCAAGCGGGTCGCCGGGGCGAGGTCGAGTACCACCAGCGCCGCGTTGACCCGGTCGGGTGCGGTGTCGGACAGCATCAGCACCCCGTCGACGCTCGCCAGCGTGCCGGCGGTGATGGCGGCGAAGTCGAGTGCCTGCCCGGTGCGCGAGAACACGCGGGTGCCTTCCTGCAACTGGACGCCGATCTGCTGTCCGGCCACGAATCCCTGGCCGGCGGCGAGTTCGAAACCGAACGCCGCGGCGGCGTCGGCCGGGGCCGAGCGGACGGTCCCGTCGAGGGTCGCGAAGGTGCCGGGCTCGCCGGCTTCGACGACCACGGCCTGCATCACGAGGCCGCGCAGGCTACGTGAGCGCTCGCGGTGATCGTCGTCGTCGTCGTCATCGTCCTTGTCCTTGTCGCGCCCGCGGTGACGGTGGTCGTCGTCATCGTCATCGTCATCGTCATCGTCGTCATGCGCGGCGTCCACGGCCACGGGAGCCCGGCGCAGGAAACCGATCACCGTCAACGGGTCGCCGGGGCGCACGGCGTCGAGCGTGATCGGCCCGGCGCTGTCGAACAGCGAACTGTCGCTGGCATCGACGTCTACGCAACCCTCCCAGCCGGTCCCGGTGTTGCACAGCTCGAAGGTCCCGCCGGGCGCGTCGACGTTGGCGGCCTCGCCGTTGAGGCGCGCCAGTCGGTTGCCACGTTGCCCGTCGATGATCCGCACGAAGATGACCGGGCGGAATCGCCATTCGCCGCGACCGGTACGGTGCAGGTGCAGAGACTTGTCGGCATCGACGTCGAGCTGGATCAGCAGGGTTGCGCCGGGCGCGACGCGAAACGACCCGCGGGGGTTGAGGTCGATCTTGCCGTTGCCCGGCAGGCGCGCATCGTGCGATTCCTCCACGTTGCCGTCGGTGTCGAGCTTGATCAGGGTGACGCGGTCGACCAGCAGGCGGATCTTCTCGAACTCCCCGATCGGCACGTCGTCGGCCAGCGCGAACAGTTCCGAATGGCTGCGCAGGTCCAGCAGGTCGACAGTGCGAGGGCCGCGGAAGATGGTGTGCCGGCCTTCGTCCGACAGCAGCTGGATCTCGCGGATGGTGACCTCGATGGCGTCGAACTCGGCGCTCGGCCCGTCGGTGAGCAGGATGCCTACCGAGCCGGACCCGCCCGTACCGCCAGCGCTGTCGCCACCGCCGCCGTCGCAGGCTCCCAACAGCAGCGCGCCCGCGGCCAGTACCGCAACGGTCAGTTGTCTGATCACTTCGCTATCTCCTGCCCGAGCCGAGCGGCTTCGGAATGATGGTTTGCCCGGCCGGTCGCCGGGGGTTGGCAGGCATGGTAACGATAATTTTAAATTTGGTAAAGATTTCCCAAAGATTTCATTCACCGGGTACCGACCCGCGCTCTGGCCTGACTGCGCCCGCCCGGGGCGCGTGCCCATAGTCAGGACAACGGATGGGGCGGCAGTTGCTTCCCCGGACGAGGGCCGGGAGCGCCGGGCGACTCAACGGCGATGCGCTTGGCGGCGATGCGGGCGGCGCTCCGCGCGGTGATGCGGACGGTGATGCGGGCGGCGCTCCGCGCGGTGATGCGGACGGTGATGCGGGCGGTGATGCGGGCGGTGATGCGGGCGGCGGCTATCGCGGGTCCGGCTGTGCGAGCGGCGGGGCTCGATGCGGTACGCCTGCTCGTCATAGTAGCCCGCCCGCCGTGACGGGGCCGAGTAGCGTAGCGAGTAGCGCGTGCTCCCGCCGCTTTCGTGCACCACGTGGGCGATCGCGGCGCCGACCAGCGCGCCCACCAGCAGGTGCTCGCCGCCGCCCCGGGCGGCGGGGTCGGCCTGGGCAGCGCTGGCCAGCGCCAGCGCGGCGGCCGTCGTGATCGCGATCAACGTTCGTTTGTACGCCATGGCGGCAGTCCCCTTCATTCGACGAGTTTCGCGGCCAGTCTGCGCGTGGGCGGCTGAACCGGTGCTGAACAATGGCAGGGGGGAGGCCGATGCGCCCGCGGCGCGCGCGAAACGCCGGGCGTCGCGACCGCGAGGCGGGGCTAGCGCCGGGCGGTCGCCTCGATCAGCGCGTTGGCGGAGCGCTCGAGCGCCGGGCGCCCGGCGGCGAGGCTCAGTGCTTTTCGCGCGAGCGCGGCCGCCTGCTCGTCGCGGCCCTGCGCGTGGCGGACGCGGGCCAGCTCCAGCCACAGCTCGGGGTCGGCCGGTTCGATGCGCAGGGCACGCTCCAGTGCCGCGGCGGCGCCCGGGTGGTTACCGGCGGCCAGTTGCTCTCGGCCGAGCAGCATGAGCGCCCCGGTCGGCGAGGCGGGGGCGGCTGCGCCCGATGCCGGCGCGTCGTCACGCGGCGCGGGCGCGCGCGCCGCGCAGCCGGCGGCGGTCAGCACTGCAAGGAGCAGCAACGCGGGGCGGATCATTTCAGGATACCTTCGAACCATTCCTTGAGGCGGCTGCCGACGCGGCGCAGGTCGATTCCGCAGCCCTGCGCCCACTCGGGCGCGGCCCCGGCCGGCACCGCGACCGACACCAGGTCCTTCGAGCACGTCCGGTTGGCGCGCAGCCCGCTGCCGTAGTCGATCGAGACCTCCTCGAGCGAGGGCGGCGCGGGCGGCGAATACCCGATCGCGCCATGCAGGCCGGCGATCAACGGCGCCCAGACGGTGAGCGCGCCGGCGGCGCCGGTCAGGCCGGTCGGGCGATTGTCGTCGGCTCCCACCCAGGCGACGGCGACGTGGTCACCCGTGAAACCGGCGAACCAGCTGTCCCTGAACTCGCCCGAGGTGCCCGTCTTGCCGGCCGCGGTCAGGCCCTCGGGCAGCCATTTCGACGCCGAGCGGCCGGTGCCCTTGCGCATGACCTGCACCAGCGCCTGGTTGAGCTGGTAGACCGCGGCCGGGTCGCTCGCCTGGACGATCTCGAGCGGGTAGCGTTCGAGGGTGCGCCCGTCGCGGCTGGAGACCGCCCGCACCGTGCGCAACGGTGAGCGAAATCCGCCGTTGGCGAGGCTGGTGTAGAGCTGTGCGGCCTCGAACGGGCTCAGCTCGTGCGCGCCCAGCAGCAGCGACGGGTAGGGCGGCGGCGTTTCGTTCAGCCCGAGGCGGTGCATCAGCTGCGCCACGCGCTCCACTCCGACCTCGCTGCCCAGGCGTACCGTTGCCAGGTTGTAGGACTGCGCGAGCGCGCGCACCAGCGGCACGCGCCCGTGTGCTTCGCCGTCGAAATTGGCCGGCGACCAGGTCTCGCCCGTGTCGAGCGTTACCACGATCGGCTGGTCGTCGACCGGGCTCGCCAGCGTGTAGCCCGCCTCCAGCGCCGCGAGATAGACGAACGGCTTGACCAGCGAGCCCATCGGGCGGCGGGCGTCGAGGGCCCGGTTGAAGCCGTCGAACCCCGAGCGCCGCCCGCCGACCACGGCGATCACTTCGGCGCTGGCGGCGCGGGTCACGACGACCGCCCCCTCGAGCGACCCGATCGCCAGGGCGCGGGTGCGCTCGAGGCGCTCGAGCCCGTCGGCCAGCGCCCGCTCGGCCTGCGCCTGGGCGAGCGCATCGAATGCGGTGAACACTCGCAGCCCTGCCGAGGCGAGCTCTTCGGGTGGGTACTGAGCCCGCAACTGCCGGCGCACGAGGGCGAGGTAGGCAGGGTGGTAGGTGCTGTATCGCCCGCGCCGTTCGGCGATGCCGAGCTCGTGGTCGTCCGCGCCGGCGCGTTGCCCGGCGCTGATCAGGCGTTCGCGTTCGAGAACCGCCAGCACCTGGCTGCGCCGCTCGCGTGCCCGCTCGGGATAGCGCCGCGGGTCGTACAGTGAAGGCCCGCGCAACAACCCGACCAGCAGGGCCATCTCGTGGAGCTGCAGCTCGGACAGGCGCTTGTCGAAATAGAACTGCGCGCCGAGCCCGAAGCCGTGGATCGCCCGCGGCCCGTCCTGGCCGAGGTAGACCTCGTTGACGTAGGCCGTGAGGATCTCGTGCTTGTCGAAGCGGCGCTCCAGCGCCAATGCCATTGCCGCCTCGCGGGCTTTGCGCAGCCAGGTGCGCTCGGCACCGAGGAAGTAGTTCTTGACCAGTTGCTGGGTCAGGGTGCTGCCGCCCTGCTCGAGACGCCCGGAGCGCAGGTTGGCGGCGGCCGCCCGCACGATGCCGAGCACGTCGATGCCCGGATGGCTGTCGAAGCGCCGGTCCTCCACCGCCTTCAGGGCGTCGACCAGCAATGGCGGTATCTCGTGCGGCGCGACGATCATGCGGTCTTCGCCGCCAGCCGCGAACGTGTTGCCGAGCAGCAGCGGGTCGAGCCGCAGCACCGGCAGCCGGCGCCCGGCGCCGTCGTGCAGGTCTCGCACCTCGCGTGCCCGAAAGCGCACTTCGAGCCGCCGCGACGGCTGCACGCCGTCTTCGAAATGGAAACGGCGGGTGACGATCTCGATCGCTCCGGGCAGTCGCCGGAACGTGCCACGACGATTGGGACTGGCGACCTCGCGGTAGCCGAGCCGCAGCAGCTCGCCGGCAAACTCGTCGCGGGCGAGCGCCAGCCCTGCATAGACCTCCAGCGGTGCGGCGTAGACCTGCGCCGGTGCATCCCAGCGCATTGCCTCGAAGCGCTCGGCGATGCCTGCGGCCTGCCACGCGAGGTAGGCGGCCAGCATGAGCGCGCCGCCCAGCAACGTCGCCAGCCCCAGGCCCAGGCGGGCGGTGCGCGGTTTCATGGCTGCCGGAGCCGGGAACGAGTCGAGCGTGAAATGGCGGGCAAGGCGGTGGAGCGTCGCTTGGGCAAGAGCGCGCAATATAGTGCATCGGGGCGCGCGGCGCGAGGCCGCGCGCCCCGGCGTTTCAGTCGAGCGACAGGCTCCCCTGGCGCGCCCGCAGCACCCGCCCGCCCAGCTCGCGCAGCAGGCTCTTCTGGGGAATGATCACCGTCAGCCCGCCGAGGCGGGTGATGCAGCAGTACTTCGCGGCCTTGGGCGGGATCTGCGACCAGTCGCACTCGCTGACCACCCAGCGCGGCTCGCGCTCCGGCCCGTAGCTGCCCCGGGTCAGCACCAGCACCTGGGTGCGGGTGTCGAGCGCGGTGGCCAGATAACGCCGCGCGGTCGGGTCGATGGTCACCGACACGCCCGGGGCGGATTCGCTGACCGCCCACTGGGCGCGCGCCCCGATCAGGTCGGCGAACCTCACGCCGGCCCGGTCCCGGGCCGAGAGGGCCGCCTCGCGCCCGCCGCGCTGTGACCGGGTACCCATGGCCGCCGCGTCAATCGCCGCCGTGCACGACCAGGTCGTGCGCTTCCAGGCAGCCGTCCGCGGCCACCTCGCCGTAGGCCTCGAGCTCGGTGCCGGCCACGATGCCCGCCACGCTTCCCGGGCCGATCGCGACCCCCGCGGCGCTTTCCACGCTCACTACGACGCGCGCGCCGGCGGTGCGCACGCAGCGGTCGCCTTCGGCGGTCGCGAGCGTGAGCGATGTCCCGGCGCCGTCGTCGAGCGCGGCGAGCTGGCCGCTCAAGCGGCCGCTCGCGGCGGCCACCGGCAACACCACCAGCGAGGCGAGCAAAGTGTCGGCAGCCGCGGGCGCGGGCACCAGCACGCCGTCGATCTCGGCGCGCGCGCCGGCCGCGATCGCCTGCACGGCGAGGCGGTCTCCGGCGCCGCTGTAGACGAGCGTGTCCGGCGCCAACGCCACCGCCAGGGCCGGGTCGGCGCTGCCCGGCTGGCCGGGATCGAGATCGAACGCGAACCGGTCCGCCAGCGGTGCATCGCGGACCGTGCCGGCGTAGGTGGCGTAGACGTAACTGGACGGGGTGCCGACCTGCACGAGCACCGCCTCGAACAGGGCCGGGTCGCTGGCGCTGAACGCGCCGTAGGCCGTGGCGCGATTGTCGCCGACCCGAAAATCGACGGCTACGCGGTTGCGCTGCGCGTCGAAGACGACGCCGTCGGCAACGATCTGAACGGCGATCTGTTCGCCGCCGATGCCGCCGAGTTGCAGGCCGATCGAAGCGGTCGCGGCGTCGGCGCGATTGACCCAGCCCTGCACCCGGACCAGCTTGCCGGGCACCTCCGGCGTCGCGGTGCTGACCTTCACGAAGACGACCGGGCGAAAGCGGTAACCGTCGCTCGTTGCCCGGGCATGGATGGACTTCTTCGCATCCAGGTCGATCTCGACCACCAGGGCGTCGCCGGGCGCCACGGTGAAACCGTCGCGACCCAGCAGGTCGAGCTTGCCGCCGCCCGGCAGGGGTGGAAAGTGCGACTCGCCGCTGCCGCGCTCGACCAGTTCGATGGCGCTGACGATCAGCCTGAGCTTGCAGTAGGTCGCGGCCGGCACGTCGGGCGCGACGGCGAACAGGTTCGCGAAGTTCTCCAGGCGCAGCAGGTCGAGGGTTTCACGGCCCTCGAACAGCACCGCCCGGCGTTGCTCACCGTCATCGTCGTCATCGTCGTCGCAGCGCGCGTGGTCGTCGTCCTCGCCGTCATCGTCGTCGCGCTCGTCGTCGTCGGCGGCGACGCCAAGCAGTTCGATACGCTCGAAGGTGACATGGATGGCGGAGAAGTCGTCGGTCGGTGCGTCGGTCAGCAGCACGTTCACCGTGCCGCCCACCGGTCCGTCGTCGATGCGGCTCGCTTCGCCGCCGGTTTCGCCGCAGGCGGCGAGCGTTGCGAGCAGGCACGCGGCAACGCCGCTCGCCCTCGGGTCGAGTCTGGTAGTGCTCATTCGAAAGGTCCTCGGCCTGGTCTCTGGTGCGGTCTGCGCCGCGTGCTTATTGGGAATTTTGTCCCATCATGTAGCAGGCCAGGGAGGTCTGTATGTGAAGGCCATCACAGATCGGTTCGCGCCCCCGGTCAATGACAACGCTTGTCGCGGCGATTCGATCCGCCCGGCGTCGCGTTGCGCCTCAGGCGAACGGCGGCCGCCGACCGACCAGCGATTCCAGCAGGACGAGTTCGTCGTCTTCGTGGCCACTCATCGGGGCGGGCTCGATGCTGCCGCGCCCGTCGCGCACCGTGACGATCCGCGCCGAATGGTGATCGGCGGTGACCACCTGCGGTGCCGCGCGCGAGGTGTTCAGCGCCACTTCTCCGTAGCAGGTGCAGAAATAACCGCGCGTGGGCCCGTGGACTTCGGCGTACACCCCGGTCCCGCGCACCCCGGCCGTCACCACCGGCGTGCTGACCGTGCGCTGGCGGCCCGGTGCGAAGACGCCCATCAAGGCGCCGCTGACCAGGCGCAGCAGGTTCGCGATACCGCTCGGCCCGCGCAGGGTCAGGCGACTGTTCTCGCGCAGCAGGTAAGCGTCGTCGCCGACGACGAAGGTCACGATGGACGCCCTCGAGGTGCTGACGGTGTCCCCCGGGCTGATCACCGTGGTGCGCCCCGCCCGGCGACCGTTGACCCGCACCTGGCCTTCGAGGTGGCCGATGGAGCCACCGTGGGCAAGACCGGGCAGCGCCGTCGCCGCGCCGGCGCCGAGCATGCGGGCGAGGAAATCGCGGCGGCGGTCATGCTGGCAGGGCATGTGTGTTCCGTCCTCTGGCCGGGCGGCCACCCGGTGTGTGTGATGTGGACTATAGTTTATCGACCGGCGCCCCGCGCAGCGGCGGGCGGGACGCCAGCCACTTCGGGAGGAGCCGACCATGCCGGACCACGTCTACAAGACCCTCGAACTCACCGGGACCTCGGCCGGCGGTATCGAGGACGCCGTGCGCGGAGCCCTGGCCCGCGCTTCGAACACGGTCCACAACATCCGCTGGTTCGAGGTAACGGATATTCGCGGCGACGTCGACGGCGGTGCGGTGGCGCACTGGCAGGTCACCATGAAAGTCGGGTTCACCCTCGATGACTGAGACCGACCAGGGCGGCGAGCACCTGCGCGCCCTGAACCTCGCCCGCGACGGCGACTGGCACGCCGCCCACAAGCTGATCCAGGCCCGTGGCGACCCGCTCGCCTGCCTGATACACGCTTACCTGCACCGCGTCGAAGGCGATGACGGCAATGCCTCGTACTGGTACGGGCGGGCCGGCGAGGCGTTGCCCGGGAACAGTCTGGACGAGGAGTGGTCGCGGCTGTTCGACATCGCGCGCGGGTCGTCGTAGCGAGTGCTGACAGTCGCCGGCGCGAAGGCGCACCGGCTCGATGTCCCGGTCGTCCGGCCAGTGTGCGGGGGCGACTGCCTGCACGGGCGTGCGCGTCGGTGGTAGGACGTGCGCGCAGTGGTGCCGGTGTCGCCGCTGCTTGTTGCCAACACACGGGGCGCGCGTAGCACTCGCTTCCCTCTGAGCGATGACCCTGTGCTAAGGTCCCGCTGCCCTGGCGCGCCCGCGTCGGGCTGCTTCGACGGAGATCTACTGCGTGCTTACTCGACGAGCGCCGCGTGAGATACGCTTGCTTGTACGCCCTGTGTGCCGCTGCCGTGCACGTTGGGCCGGGATAGAAAGCCTCCCGTGAGCGAGGACGGCGCGTTGCGCGTGCTGCACTGTTTCAGGGCGCCTCTGGGCGGCCTGTTCCGGCACGTGTGCGACCTCGCTCGGGGGCAGAACGAACTCGGATTCGGGGTCGGCATCGTATGCGGGGCAGCGGGCGAGGGTGAGCATGCGGCGCAGGAACTCGAGCGCTTGCGCGAGTGTTGCGCGCTCGGCGTCACGCGAATCGACATGCCGCGATTGCCCCACTGGCGCGACCT
>JBFJWO010000148.1:0-10448 GCA_041623575.1 Gammaproteobacteria bacterium | reverse complement strand
CCCACACCGCACCCGTCAATCGCACACGCCGCCGCCGGAGCATGGCCGAACGCAACGACTACCAGGATCGACCCTGGCTCGACCCTCATGGCGAGGCGTTCATCCGCCTGCAGGGCGTGACCAAGCGATTTGGCCCGTTCACCGCGGTCGACGCGGTCGACCTCGAGATCTTCCGCGGCGAGCTGTTCTGCCTGCTCGGCGGTTCCGGCTGCGGCAAGACCACGCTGCTGCGCATGCTGGCCGGGTTCGAAACGCCCAGCACCGGGGTCATCACCATCGACGGCGCCGACATGACCGACGTGCCGCCCTACGAGCGGCCCGTCAACATGATGTTCCAGTCCTACGCGCTGTTCCCGCACATGAACGTCGAGCGCAACGTCGGCTACGGGCTGGCGCGCGACGGCGTGGCGAAGGCCGAGATCGCCGAGCGCGTCCACGAGATGCTCGGCATGGTGGAGATGTCGCCGTTCGCGCGGCGCAAGCCGCACCAGCTGTCCGGCGGCCAGCGCCAGCGCGTGGCGCTGGCGCGCTCGCTGGTGAAACGGCCCAAGGTCCTGTTGCTCGACGAGCCGCTGGCCGCGCTGGACAAGCGCCTGCGCGAGCAGACGCAGTACGAGTTGATGAACATCCAGGACCGGCTCGGCGTGACCTTCATCGTCGTGACCCACGACCAGGAAGAGGCCATGACCCTATCGACGCGGATCGCGGTGATGGACGCCGGGCGTTTCGTGCAGATCGGCACCCCGACCGAGATCTACGAGTTCCCGCAGACGCGGTTCATCGCCAACTTCATCGGTTCGGCGAACATGTTCGAAGGCCGGGTGGTGAAGAACGACGCGGGCCGTGTGGTGGTACGCGCCGACGACGCCGGAACCGACCTGCACGTCGAGCACGGCGCGGCCGTCGAAGCCGGCAGCAAGGTGTGGGTGGCGATTCGCCCGGAGAAAGTCACCCTCTCCCGAGAGGCCCCGGCACCCGGCCCGAACCAGCTGCACGGCGTGGTGCGCGACATCGGCTACCTCGGCAACCTCTCGACCTACCGGGTGCAACTCGCGGGCGAGCGCATCGTCGAGGTCACGCACCCCAACCAGCACCGCCCCACCGGGCGCGAGCGCGAAGTCGACTGGGACGACGAAGTGCACCTGAGCTGGCCGGCATCGAGCGCGGTGTTGCTGACCCGATGAGCCGGGCCCGCCCTGCCCCCGCGCCGGAGCGCCTGCCCGGCCCCGGCTGGCGCTCGCTCGCCGCGCGACTGGGGCAGCGCGCGCACAACGGCTGGAAGACACTGGTCATCGGCGTGCCGCTCTGCTGGTTGCTGCTGTTCTTCCTGGCCCCGTTCTTCATCGTGCTGAAGATCAGCGTCGCCGAGTCGATCATCGCGAGCCCGCCTTTCTCCGCGATGGTCGAACTGGCCGAAGACGGGGCGCTGTCGCTGCGCCTGGTGTTCTCCAACTACGCCTACCTCTGGGAAGACGACCTGTACCTGTTCAGCTACCTGAACTCGCTCAAGATCTCGGTAATCTCCACGGTGTTGTGCCTGCTGATCGGCTACCCGATCGCCTACGCCATCGTGCGCGCGACGCCGAGCACCAAGAACGTGCTGCTATTGCTGGTCATCCTGCCGTTCTGGACCTCGTTCCTGCTGCGCGTGTACGCGTGGATGGGCTTGCTCGCCGACCAGGGGACCATCAACGGCCTGCTCATCTGGCTCGGCATCGTCGACACGCCGATCCGCATGCTGTACTCGGAGTTCGCCGTGTACGTCGGCATCGTCTACTCCTACCTGCCGTTCATGATCCTGCCGCTCTACGCGAACATGGAAAAGATGGACCTGACGCTGCACGAGGCGGCGGCCGACCTCGGCGCGCGCCCCGCGGTCGTCTTCCTTACCGTGACGCTGCCTATGACGCTGCCGGGGATCATCGCCGGCGCGCTGCTGGTGTTCATCCCGGCCACCGGGGAATTCGTGATCCCGGACCTGCTGGGCGGCGGCAACGTGCTGATGATCGGGCGGGTGCTCTACAACGAGTTCAACGCCAACCACGACTGGCCGGTGGCCTCCGCGGTGGCCATCGTCCTGCTGCTGGTGCTGGTGGTGCCGATGATGATCTACCAGCACCTCCAGGCGAAGCAGGCCTAGCAGCCCCGGTGCGCACCCACCGCCAGTTGCGCTGCGCGCGGTCTCGCCACGCCGGGCGGCGGCACGAGCCGACCGCGCGCCCGAGCGCCGCGGGCACGCCATGAATCGGCAACGTTCGACGTTCCTGTTCTCGATGTTGTGCTTCGGGCTCGCGTTTCTCTACGTCCCGATGATTCTGCTGATCGTCTACTCGTTCAACTACTCGCGCATCGTCCCGGTGTGGGGCGGGTTCTCGACGCGCTGGTACGGCGTGCTGTTCGAGAGCGAGGAGGTGTGGGAGGCGTTGACCCTGAGCCTCAAGATCGCACTCATGAACGCCACCTTCGCGACCCTGCTCGGTACGCTCGCCGGCATCGCGCTCGCACGCTTCGGGGCGTTTCGGGCGCGCACGCTGTTCGCCGGCATGATCTCGGCGCCGCTGGTCATGCCCGAGGTGATCACCGGGCTCTCGCTGCTGTTGCTGTTCATCACGCTCGGCGACCTGCTCGGCTGGCCCGGCGAGCGCGGCATCACCACCATCACCATCGCGCACATCACCTTCTCGATGGCCTACGTGGCGGTCATCATCCAGTCGCGACTCGCCGGCATGGGGCAGGACCTGGAGGAAGCGGCGATGGACCTCGGCAGTCGTCCGCTGCGTGTGCTGCTCGACATCACGCTGCCGATCCTGGCCCCGGGCATGCTGGCGGGCTGGCTGCTCGCCTTCACCCTGTCGCTCGACGACCTGGTGATCGCGAGTTTCGTCTCCGGCCCCGGCGCCAACACCCTGCCGATGCTGATCTACTCGCGCGTGCGCCTGGGGCTGAGGCCCGACATCAACGCGCTCGCGACCCTCATCATCGTGGTCGTCGCCGTCGGCGTGTGTCTCGCCGGCTGGCTGCTGCTGCGCCAGCAACGCCAGCGCGAACGGGACATGCACCTGGCCGCGCAGGAGGATCTCGCCGCACTCGACTGAGCGCGCGCCGCCGCGCTCAGGCCATGGAGTCGCGAATCGTCGCCGCGTCCGGCTCGACCTCGCGGCGCGCCACGGGCAGAGCGTTTTTCACCTGGCGGTGGAAGTTGGCGACCCCGGCCTCGATGCTCGACAGGCGATCGCGCGGGTAGACGCTCGAGCGCATCGCCTCGCGCAGCCACGTGAAGTAGCGCTCGTCCTCCTCGCCCACCCGGGCGTTGATCCTGGCGTTGAGATAGCGCACCGCCCGCATCTCCCGGCGCGCGTCCGCCAACGCGAAGGTCTTTCCACGAAACACGGTGTGACCGACGTCGAGCGGCAGGGTCTGGTAGAACTCGACCATGTCCGGGTAGGCGACCAGCACCTGGTTGGGGAACAGCCCGTAGTAGGCCCACACGCGCTGGCGCTCCGGCGGCAGGTGTCCGAAGCCCGGCAACAGGCGCTGGTAACGTGCCACGCTCCAGTGCGGGGAGTCGAACTCGACCGTGCCGTAGGAGGCGGTCACCCAGTCGTTGACCACGGTGTCGCGGTAGTCCTTCCCGTAGAGCGTCTGCAACGCCGGGTGGCCGATGGGCACGTGGTAACCCTCGTTGTCGACGTCGTGGATCAGTTTCCAGTTGACGGGCTTGACCTCACTGTAGCGCCAGGCCAGCGGCTGCACTTGCGCCAGGCGATAGGGCGCCAGTTCGTCGTCCAGCGCGCGGGTCAGGGTCGCGACCGACGGTCCGTCGCCACCGAAACGCACGAACACGAAGCCCTGCCACACCTCGAGGTCGAGCGCCACCAGGCCCGATTCGCGCTTGTCGAGGCCCTCGAAGGTCTTTTGCGCCGGCACGCCGTGCAAGGCCCCGTCGCGCCCGTAGGCCCAGCCGTGAAACGGGCACACGATCAGGCGTTCGCAATGCCCGCGGGCGCCCTCGACCAGGCACGAGCCGCGGTGGCGGCAGACGTTGTGGAAGGCACGAATGACGCCGTCGTCGCCGCGGACGATGAGCGCGCGTTCGCCGGCGGCATCGAAGGTGAGGTAGTCGCCCGGTTCGGGAATCTCGCTGACGTGATCGACCAGCAACCAGTGACGTTTGAACAGGTGCGTCATCTCCAGGTCGAACAGCGCCGGGCTGCGGTAGGTCCAGGGCGCGAGGGTCGGGTACTCCCGGCCCGGCTGTTCCACGTCGCGGGGTGGCGGCGCGACGCTCGCGCCCGGTTCCCGCGTGTCGCCCGCGCCCGCCGCGCCGACCGTGTCGAGGAACGCGTTGCACAACGTCACGGCGCGGGCCCGGTCGAAGCCCTCGCCCTCGAACAGCACGCTCTGCCAGTGCGCGTCGAGCATGCCGATGAACGCCGAGGCCGCAGGCTCGACAGCCGTCGGGTCGATGCCCGGCAAGGCGGCGAAAAGGCCGGTGACGATCTGCGCGAACGCCCGATCCGCGGCGCCGCAGATGCGCAGGTAGTCCTCGCGGGCGCGCGACTCGCCCCAGAACGCGAACCACACGGCCACCTTGCGCGGGTCGGCCAGCACCGGGTCGAGGTACACGTCGACGATCGCACGCAGGCGCGCCGCCGGGTCGTCCGGCGCCTGCTCCAGCGCCACGCGCATTCGGCCGTCGAACTCGGCGTCGAGGGACTGCAGGGTCGCCAGCAGCAACTCGTCCTTGCCGCGGAAGTGGAAACTGACCATGCCGGCGGACATGCCGGCGAGTTTCGCGACCCGCCCGACCGTGGTGCGCGACAGGCCGTGACCGGCGATCGCGGCGATCGCCGCGTTGATCAATTGACGGCGCCGTGCCGCGTTGGGTTCTTCGGGGGTGGCGAGGAGATCGGGGCTGGCGGACATGCTGACGGCTCTGGCTTGAATGTTCGTTCAGTAATCTGAACAATTGTACAGACTGGTGAGGCCGGCGCAAACCGGGGAGAGCGGACCGATGGCCGAGGTGGACTACGAGACGGTGATCGTCGGCGCCGGCACGGCGGGCATCGCCGCCGCCCGCGCTCTGCGGGCCCGCGGTGCGCAATTCGTCGTGCTCGAGGCGCGCGACCGGGTCGGCGGGCGCGCCTACACCGACACGTCGCGCTTCGGCTTCGCCGTCGACCTCGGCGCCCAATGGCTGCACTCGGCCGACGTCAACCCGCTGGCCGCTCTGGCGCGCAAGGCCGGCTTCGATGTGCGCGAGACGCCCGAGGACTGGGGCGGCGGGAACGCCGCCCGCTGGCTGGACGCCCCACGACTCGAGGACCTGGCCGCCACGATGAGGTCGTTCTTCGCCGCTCTGCGGGCGTTCGACCCGCACGGCGACGACGTCCCGGTGTCGGCGTTGCTGGCCGGCAGCGACTGGCCGGCGGTGCTGCGGGCCGTCGTGACCTACATCACCGGTGCGCCGCCGGAGGACGTATCGAGCGCCGACATCGCGGCGGATCGCGACACCGACACCGACTGCCCCGTGCGCGAAGGGGTCGGTGCCCTGGTGGCCAGCCTGGCCGCCGGCCTGCCCGTGCGCCTGCGCTGCCCGGTCACGGCCGTCGACTGGTCGAGCCGTGCGGTACGCATCGAGACGCCGGCGGGCCGGCTGCGCTGCCACCGCGCGATCCTCACCGTGCCCACGGACGTGCTGGCGGCCGGCGGGATCTCGTTTCGCCCCGCCCTGCCGGCGGCCAAACAGGCCGCGCTCGACGACCTGCCGCTGGGGCGCAACGAACGGGTGGTGCTACCCGTGAGTGGCAGCGCCTTCGAGGCGCCCGCCGACAGCTTTCACTTCTCTTCGCTCACCGACGCCGACGCGCCGCACGTGCACGTACGCCCCTACGGGCGCGCCTGCGTGAGCGCCTATTTCGGGGCCGGGGCGGCGCGCGAGATCGCCGCGCTGGACGACGCCGCGGCAAGCGCCGTGGTCACCGAACGCTTGTGCGCCCTGTTCGGCAACTCGGCGCGCGCCGCCGTCGGGCCGGGGCTGGTCACCCGCTGGCAGCACGACCCGTTCACCCGAGGCGCCTATTCCTACGCGCGCCCGGGCCGACGCGCTGCCCGCAAGGTGCTCGCCGAACCCCTGGCCGAGCGGCTGTATTTCGCCGGCGAAGCCACCTGGCCGGATCACTACGCCACCGTGCACGGCGCCTTCCTGTCGGGCCTGGCCGCGGTCGAGTCCTTGCCGGGGTGAGCACGCCCGACCCGGTGGTGGCGAGCGATACTTGCCCGCACACCGCAGGGCGGGCGATCGGCGCGGCTCAGACGTCGAGCGAGCAACTCACCCAGGCGCCGTCGGCCCGGCTGGACTCGACCGCCGCTTCGATGAACCGCACGCCCCGAGCACCGGCACGGACGTCCGGCACCAGGCGGGCCTGCGGGTCGGGCTCGCGCCCCTGGGCGTGGGCGACGATCAACTCGGCGATGTCCGTGTAGAGTTGCGCAAAGCCCTCCAGGTAGCCCTCCGGGTGGCCCGGCGGAATCCGGGTAGCGCGCGCGGCGGCCGGTCCCGCGGCCGGCGAGCCGCGCGTGATCAGTTGCGGCGACCCGCCGAGCGGCGTGAAGTGCAGGTGGTTCGGGTGTTCCTGGTACCACTCCAGGCCCGCCCGCTCGCCGTACACGCGGATGTGCAGGCCGTTCTCGTTGCCGGGCGCCACCTGGCTCGCCCACAGCATGCCACGCGCACCACCGGCAAAGCGCAGCAGCATGTTCACGTTGTCGTCGAGACGCCGGCCGGCGACCAGGGTGCTCAACTCCGCGGCCAGCGATTCCACTTCGAGGCCGGTGACGAACTCGGCCAGGTTGAACGCGTGCGTGCCGATGTCGCCGGTGGCGCCCGCCGGGCCGCTGCGGGCCGGGTCGGTACGCCACTCGGCCTGCTTCATCCCGGTGGTTTCCAGGCGCGTGGACAGCCAGTCCTGCGGGTACTCGACCTGCACCACCCGCAGCGCGCCCAGTTCCCCGCCCGCCACCAGTTCGCGAGCGTGGCGGACCATCGGGTAGCCCGTGTAGTTGTGCGTGAGCCCGAAGACCCGGCCGCTGTCCCTGACGGCCGCCACCAGGTCCATCGCCTGCTCCAGCGAAGTGGTCAGCGGCTTGTCGCAGATCACGTGGATGCCGGCGTCCAGGAACGCCCGGGCCGGCCCGTGGTGGACGTGGTTGGGGGTGACGATGGCGACCACGTCGATCCCGTCCTCGCGCGCGGCTTCCGCCGCTGCCATCCGCTCGTAGCTGTCGTAGGAACGCTCCGGCGCGATGTGCAACTCCGCCGCCGAGGCGTGCGAGCGCGCCGGCTCGCTGGCCAGCGCGCCGGCCACCAGTTCGTAGCGGTCGTCGAGGCGCGCGGCGATGCGGTGCACCGCGCCGATGAAAGCGCCCTGCCCGCCGCCCACCATGCCGAGTCGCAGCCGCCGGCCGGAGCCGGCATCGTTCGTTGCCCGGGCCATGATATTCAGACGATCCCGAGCATGCGCCGGTTGGCGGCCTCGTCGGTGCCCCCGTCGGCGAAGTCGTCGAACGCCTTCGCCGTGACCTCGATGATGTGCGCGGCGATGAACGGCGCGCCCTCGGCGGCGCCGACCTCGGGGTGCTTGAGGCAACACTCCCACTCGAGCACCGCCCAGCCCGGGTAGTCGTAGCCGGTCAGCTTGGAGAAGATGGCGCCGAAGTCCACCTGGCCGTCGCCGAGCGAACGGAACCGTCCGGCGCGCTGCACCCACGGCTGGAAGCCGCCGTAGACGCCCTGGCGCCCGTCCGGGTTGAATTCCGCGTCTTTTACGTGAAAGGCGCGGATTCGCTCGTGGTAGAGGTCGATGTAGGCGAGGTAGTCGAGTTGCTGCAGCACGAAATGGCTCGGGTCGTAGAGCAGGTTGCAGCGCGGGTGCCCGCCGACGCGCTCGAGAAACATCTCGAAGGTCACCCCGTCGTGCAGGTCCTCGCCCGGGTGCACCTCGTAGCAGACGTCCACGCCGGCCTCGTCGAAGGCATCGAGGATCGGGCGCCAGCGGCGGGCGAGCTCGTCGAAGGCGCTCTCGACCAGACCCGCCGGGCGCTGCGGCCACGGGTAGAGATAAGGCCACGCGAGCGCGCCGGAGAAGGTGGCGTGGGCGCTCAGCCCGAGGTTCTGCGAGGCGCGCGCGGCGAGCCTGAGCTGCGCCACCGCCCACTCCTGGCGGGCCGCCGGGTTGCCGCGGACCTCGGGGGCGGCGAAGCCGTCGAAGGCGGCGTCGTAGGCCGGGTGCACCGCCACCAGTTGTCCCTGCAGGTGGGTGGACAACTCGGTGACCTGCAAGCCGTGCGCGGCCAGCGTGCCGCGCACCTCATCGCAATAGGCGGTGCTCTCGGCGGCGCGTGCCAGATCGAACAGTCGCGTATCCCAGCTCGGGATCTGCACGCCGACGTAACCCAGCCCGCCGGCCCAGGCGGCGATCGCCTCGAGGCTGTCGAACGGCGCCTCGTCGCCGGCGAACTGGGCAAGAAAAATGGCCGGCCCCTTGATGGTCTTCATTGCGCTCCCCCGGGTGTGGTGGATTCGTTGATGACGGCGAGCGACCAGTGTAGGGGAGCCATCGCCCGGCCGCTATCGGGGCCGGCGGGCGTGTATCCGGCACACCGGGGCACGGCATCGACAGCTCCCGCCCCGCCGCGGGCACCGGCTACCGGCGTCGACCGGGTACAGTTCACGTCGCGGCGAACCGGCGCTTGCTGCCGACGCCGGTGCGCCGGATCGCCCGCCGGCGAGGGAGCCCGAAGCTGAGCGACACCCAAACACGCGCAGCGCAGCGCGCGCGCTATTTCCTGGTACTCGGTGCCGCCGTGTGGCTGCACGCGGGCGCAGCCCTGTTGACGGCAACGACGCTGCCCCGCGCGACCCTGGACCTCGGCGGCCACACGCTGCTCGCCTGGGGCGTGACGGCCTACCTGCTCGCCTCGGTCGTGGCGGGCGCGGCGGCGCCCGGGATGGTTGCGCGCCACGGCGTGCGCAACACGCTGCTGGGCGGCGCCGGCCTGTTCGGCGTGGGCTGTTGCGTGTCTGCGCTGGCGGCCGACATGCCGGCGATGCTCGCGGGCCGGATCGTGCAGGGCCTGGGCGCAGGCGCCTTGCTGGCGGTCGCCTACGGCGCGTTGCGCCGCTTCCCGAGCGGGCGCCGGGCCACGCTGGCGGCAGCGGTTGCCACGGCGTGGAACCTGGCCGCGCTGTGCGGGCCGTTGATCGGCGCCGGCTTCACCGCCGGCGGGTCGTGGCGAAACGCGTTCTGGGCGTTTGCCGTTCAGGCGCTCGCTCTGGCGTTCGCCGTGCACGGGCTCGGGCCGTCGGCGCACCGCCGCCCGGCAACGGTTGCCGTTTCGCGTCCGCTCGCACGCCTCGGGGCCCTGGTCGCCGCGGTAGTGCTCGTCGGCACCGCCGGCACCGGCGTCGGCTGGTTCGTCACGCTCGTGTCGATCGCCGGCGCAGCGCTCGCCGGATGGCTGTTCCTGGCACTCGACGATCGTGCCGCCGAACGCCTGTTCTGCGCGCGATTGCGCGGCCCGCCGGACCCCGCCGCCGCACACCTGTTGCTGATGCTGGCGGCGGCCGCGACGGGCGCGGCGTTCCCCGTCTACGGCGCGTTGCTGCTCGACCTGCTGAACGCCCACAGCCCGCTGGCGGCGGCCTACGTCCTCGGCCTGCAGGCGAGCGCCTGGCCCGCCGCCGCGGCCCTGGCGCGGGGGCTGCCGTGGGTCGACGACGTCCGGCGGGTGCGCACCGGGGCGGTCCTGATCGCCCTCGGCGTGACGGGCTTCGCGATCGCCGCGCCGCACGGCGAACCGGGGCTGCTCTACCCGTGGGCGATCTGCCTCGGCGGCGGACTCGGGCTGGCAGGTGCAGGTCTCGTCGAGCGCGTGGCAGCAGCGACCGCCTGTTCCGAGCAACGCGCGGCTCTCGCGGCGACCGGCATCCAGCAAGTCGGCCTGGCCATCGGCGCGGCGATCTGCGGCATCGTCGCCAACGGCATCGGCTTCGCGCAGGGCGTGTCCATCCACACGGCCGAACGGGTGGCGTGGTGGGTGTTTGCGGCGTTCGTGCCGATTGCCGTGCTCGCCAACCTGCTGGCCTGGTGGCGGCCGAACCTCGACCCGTAAATGAGAAATAACTTTAGATAACGGTCCTATTAGATTGATAGTTATATATTTACATCGAAGACGAAAACGCCCCATCGACCGCCAGCACCTGGCCGTTGACGTACGAGGCCTCGTCGGAGGCGAGGAACACGGCGACCGGCCCGATCTCCTCCACCCGCCCCCAGCGCCCGGCCGGCGTGCGCGAGCACACCCACGCGTTGAAGGCCTCGTCCTCGATCAGCGCGGTGTTCATCTCGGTCGCGAAGTATCCCGGGGCGATCGTGTTGACCGTGATG
>JBFJWO010000147.1:0-10465 GCA_041623575.1 Gammaproteobacteria bacterium | reverse complement strand
CGCATGGAACTCGGCGGCATCGCCGTCGTCGACACCGAGCGGGCGAGCATCCTCGCCGAGAGCGGCCTGCCGGAGCGCTTCTACGTCCCGCCCGAGGACGTGGCCGAAGGGGTGCTGCAGCCGAGTCCGCGCCGCAGCGTGTGCACCTACAAGGGCGAGGCGAGCTACCGCCACCTGGCCGTGCCCGGCGAAGCGGTCCGGGAAAACGCGGTCTGGAGCTATCCCCGCCCGTGGACGGATTTCAGCGCCGATCTCGAGCGGATCGCCGGCTGTTTCGGGTTCTACGCCAGCACCTTCGAGCGCGTCACGCTCGATGGCCGGGTGCTCGAGGCGGACGCTGCGCAGGCGGCAGTCGACCGCCGGATGCGCGAAAACCCGACGGTCGACGCACCGCTGGCGGCCCGGCTCGCCGGCGCCGGGGAGCCGGGCTGAGGATCGCCGGCTGGCCGGCGCAGGCGCGGCACCGGGGCGGATCTCAAAGCGTATCGCCGACCTCGTCGGGGTGCAGGTCGATGCCGAGCCCGGGGCCCGGTGGCGGCGCGACCAGGCCGCCCGCCCCGACCGCGAAAGCGTCCGCGGGCAGGCGGTCGAACAGCCACTGGTGCAGCATGTGGTATTCGACCGATTCGAGGTTGGGGATGCTGGCCGCGACGTGCAGGCTGGCTGCCAGGCACACCGCGGTGGAGGAGGCGTGCAAGGTGACGGGCAGGTGAAAGGCGGCGGCCAGGCTCGCTATGCGAAGTGTCTCGGCGATGCCGCCGCACACCGATACGTCGGGTTGCACGTATTCCACGGCGCGCGCCTCGATCAGGCGCCGAAAGCCGTCGAGCCCGAATTCCGTCTCGTTGCCGCACACCGGGATGGCGCCGCGCGCGTTGACCAGGGCCTGGCCGGCCACGTCGCCCGGCGGCAGCGGTGCCTCCAGCCAGTAGACGTCGAACGGCGCGAAGGCCTGCGCCATGCGTAACGCGCCGGGCACGTCGAGCATGCCGTTGGCGTCGACCATCAGCCGTGGGCCGGCCCCGATCGCTTCGCGAACGGCGCGTACCCGCTCGACATCCTCGCCCAGCGCCACGCCGCCCACCTTGATCTTCACCGCCTGGAAACCGCGGGCCAGGTAGCCGCCGATTTCCGCCGCCAGCTCGTTCGGCCCCTTGTCGCGGCCGTACAGGCCGGCGCTCGCGTAGCAGGGCACGGCGTCGCGGGCGGCGCCAAGGAGTTTGTAGAGCGGCGTCCCGGTGGCTTTGCCGGCGAGGTCCCAAAGGGCCGTGTCGACGCCGGAGAGCGCGGCCAGCGTGATACCGCGCCGCGAGCTGAGATCGGTGGCACGCCACGCCTGGTCCCAGATGCGGCGGGCGGAGAACGGGTCCGCGCCGATCACCAGCGGGGCGAGATCGTGCTCGATGGTGGCGAGCAGTGGCTCGGCAGCGGCGCCGGGCGTCCAGCATTCGCCGACGCCGAGCAGGCCGTTGTCGGCTTCGACGAACACCAGCACCACGTCCTTGGTACGCCAGCGTTGCTGGGCGTTCCAGACGCGATCGCCCATGTCGCGTTGCAGGTGGCGGCATACCACCCGTTGGATCTGCATTGGCGTGACTCCTCGCGCGCCGCGGCGCCTGTTCAGCGGATCACCACCGAGTCGAGCGCGTCGCGCTCGATCCGTTTCCAGTCGTAGTCGACCCCGAGCCCGGGGCCGTCGGGCACCGGCACGCAGCCGTCCTCGCCGACGGCGTCCAGCTGGTCGCTGTAGTCGCCGGCGTACACCGGGAGGTGCCAGGGATTGGCGGTGCGCGGGTGCACCAGGTTGATCTCGTAGTAGCGGCTGTTGCCGAGCGCCGCCATCAGCTGGCGCATCGCCGGTCCGCAGGAGTGGACCTCGGCGTCCACCCCGAGCGCTTCCCCCGCCCGGGCCGCTTTCAGGCAGCCGGTGAGCCCGCCGTCGTAGTCGGGGTCGACACGCAGGATGTCGGTGGCGCCGGCCTCCAGCAGCGCGAGCTTGCCCTCGGCGTTGTGCACGTGCTCGGTGATCAGCACCGGGGTGGCGATGCGCTGGCGCAGGATGCGGTGGCCGGCGGCCGCCACGCCGCCGTCGGCGTAAGGGTCCTCGAACCAGAGGTAACCGTACTCGTCGCACACACGCCCCACGGCAATGGCGTCGCCGAGCGTGGGCAGGTGGCAGGCGGCGTCGTACATCAGCGCCATGCGCGAGCCGACGCGTTCGCCAACGGCCCGCAGGATGGCGATCTCCTCGCCCGGGTCGCCGGTGGCCCAGCCGTGGATCTTGAAAGCGCGGTAGCCGAGCTCGGCACAGCGCTCGGCGAAGTCCGCGTAGGCGCCCGGCGAGCTCAGCCCCTCGTCGTGGCGGTCGCCGTCGAGGGTGCTGGCGTAGGCCGGCAGCCGCCAGCGGTAGCCCCCGAGCAGGCGGGCGATGGACGCGCCCTGCAGCTTGCCGGCGAGGTCCCACAAGGCGATGTCCAGCGCGCCGATGCCGAGTTCGCCGACGTGCTTGGTGGCGCGGCGCATCGCCCGGTAGTGGCGCTCGCGCTCGAGTGCCGGCTGCCCGATCAGCAGGTCCGCCAGGAAGCGGCAGGCGGCCATCACCATGACGGTGCGCGAGCGCGGCGGCACGTAGCCACCGCTGACACCGGCATCGGTATGAATGCGCACGGCGAGGCGCGTGTGAGGTGCGCGTGCACCCGGCTGGTAGCGCACGCCGCGCTCGGCGGGGTCGGCATCCAGGTCGTCGATGGCGACCGCGAAACGGGTCAGTTCGACGGCGCTGATCCGCGCTGAGGCGCTCATCGATTGCCCGCCCCGCAGACCCGTCGCGCGATGTCCACGAAACTGCGCTGCAGCGGCGTGAGCTGTGCGCCGGCCCGGACCACGGCCCCGCGCCGGCGCGGTGTGCGGGCCACCGGCAGATCGACGCGCCGCAGCAGTCCCTGGCCGAACTGCTCGGCGGCGATCTCGCTGAGGTAGGTGAGGAAGCCGCCGCGCGCGGCGACCTGCGCGATCAAAGCCACCGAGTTGCTGGTCACCACCGGCGTCGGCGGCGCCAGCCCGGCGGCGGCGAACAGGCGCACGAAGCTGCGACGGATGAAAGTGTCCGGGCCCGGCAGCCCCCAGGGAAAAGCGCGCAGCTCCGCCAGCCCGGCCAGCCGCAAGCCGTGAATCGGGTTGTCGCGTTCGGCGTAGACGTCCACCCAGTCGCGCATGAAGACCTCGCAATGCAGTTCCTGTAACACTTCCTCGTCGGCGATCGGGCCGAAGTACAGGTCGATCGATTTCTCGCGCAGCAGTTCCGGCAACCGGTTGCTGGCGCCGATGGTCATGGTGGCACTGACGTCGCCGAAGCGCTCGCGCAGTTCCAGCAAAGCGCTCGGCAGCACTTCCTGCGCCCAGTCCTGGGTGGCCCCGACGCGCAAGACGCCGCCGCGCCCGGTGCGCAGCTTCTGCAGCCCGCTCAGCAACTCGGCGAGGTCGCGGCGCGTCTGCAGCGCGTAGCGCAGCACCATCTCGCCGGCCTCCGTCGGGCGCGCGCCCTGGCCGCGCTGCAGCAACTCCACGCCGAGGTCCGCTTCCAGGCGCGAGATGGCCTTGCTGAGCGCCGGCTGTGAAACGCCGAAGTGATCGGCGGCCAGCGAAATGCCGCCGAACTCGACCGCCGTGGCCAGGTAGCGGATGGCGCGGTTCTCGAGCTTGGTGATGCCGGTGCTGTCCAGGGTCATCGCAAACAGCCGGCCGCGGCCCGGGATGGCGGGGCGGCGCCGGTGCGTGTTGATTCCGGTAGAAAATAACACTAATGTCCAACGAAGTGCCGATTCCAGACACAAAATGAATGCTGCGCGCGCTATCCACCCGGGAGGACGACCGATGAGAACCCTTGTTTCGACTTTTGCCGCCGCGACCCTGGCCTGGGCTGCCTGCTTCGGCAGCGTCCAGGCCGCCTGGCCCGAGAAACCCATCAAGCTGATCGTCCCGTTCGGGGCCGGCGGCACGTCCGACCAGACCGGGCGCGCCTTCCAGGCGGCGATCAAGGAGAACGACCTGCTGCCGCAGCCGATCACCATCATCAACGTCGGCGGCCACTACTCGATCGGCTCGCGCCAGGTGATGGAGGCCGAGCCCGACGGCTACACGTTCCTGCTGATCCACATCGCCCTGATGGGCGGGCAGGGCAGCGGGGTGTTCGATTTCGGCTACAAGGACTTCGCGGCGGTGGCGTCGACGGCGGAGTTCTGTCTCGCGCCGATGGTGCGCAAGGACTCCGGTATCGACTCGCTCGGCGAACTGCTCGGGCGCGCCAAGGCCGAGCCGGACTCGTTGATTTTCGGCGCCAACCTCGGCGCCATCAATCACATGGCCGGGATCATGCTGCAGAACTCGCTGCCCGGCGCCAAGTTCCGCTTCGTGCAGATCGGCGGGGGCACGGCGAACTTCACGGCGCTCACCGGCGCGCAGACCAATGCCACCGTGTTGTCCGGCGCCGAGGTCGTGAACTTCACGCTGAATCCCGACGGCACCCCGAGCGAGAAGTCCCAGATCAAGCCGCTCGCCTACACCGGCGCGCAGCGTCACCCCAAGCTGCCGGACCTGCCGACCGCGAAAGAACTCGGGTTCGACGTCGAGTTCTGCATCTCCAGCTGGTGGTTCGCGCCCAAGGGCACGCCGCGCGAGGCGGTGGACGGGTTCGCCAACGCTCTCGAGCGCGCGACCAAGACCAAGCGCATCCAGGACTTCTATACCTCGAAGCTGTTCGCCGACACCTTCCTCAAGGGCGAGGCGCTGCAGAAGTCGCTCGACGCTACCTGGCAGCGGATCCTGCCGGTCGCCCAGCAGGCCAAGAAAAAGTAGCCTCGACCGGCGCACCCGGGCACCGCGCCCGGGTGCGGCTGCGAACGTGCAACGCCAACCCTCACCTCGCGCCGACCTCGCGTTCAGCGCCTTCCTGATCGTCGTGTGTGCCGCGACGTTGTGGGAGACCCGCGAGATCCCGCCCGGCACCTTCGAACCGCTCGGCTCGGCCCCGGTGCCGCAGGTTGTTGCGGGGCTGATCATGGGCTTGAGCCTGCTGATCATGGCGCGGGCGTGGCAGGCGTTGCGAGCCGGCGAGCGCGGCGACGGTCCGGACGTCGTGCCACGCTGGACGGACGCCGTGGTGGTCGCTGCGCTGACCGTGGTTTACGCGCTGGCGCTGCACGCGCGCCTGGGGCGCTTCGACGTCGTCACGACGGTGTACCTGTTCGTCACCATCGGTGTCCTGCTGCGCTTGCGACGCCGCTCGCTGCCGGCGGTGGCGCTGGTCTCGGCGCTGACCGGTTTCGGCTGCCAGTTCGTGTTCACGCGGGTGTTCGTGGTCGACCTGCCGGGGGCGTTTTGAGCCCGCCCGGGCGTAGGGCGCCGACTGCTGGCGCGCGCGTCGCGGGAAGCTTCCGTTGAGCGAACTGACCGGCGCGCTCGCGGTGCTGTTCAGCCCGCTGCCGTTCCTGCTGTGCGCGCTCGGCGTTTTCCTCGGCATCACGGTGGGTGCGATTCCGGGCCTGACCGGCGCGATGCTGATCGCGCTCACGCTGCCGTTGACGTTCTACATGGAGCCGGTGAACGCCATCATCCTGCTGGTGTCGATGTACGTCGGCGCCATCAGCGGGGGCCTGATCACGGCCACGCTGCTGCGCATGCCCGGCACGCCGGCGGCGGTGATGACCACGTTCGACGGTTACCCCATGGCTCGCCGCGGGCAGCCCGGGCGGGCGCTCGGCCTCGGTATCACGGCGTCGTTCGTCGGCGGGCTGGTCTCGTGGCTGGCGCTCTACCTGCTGGCCGAGCCGCTCTCCATCGTGGCCACGCGCTTCGGGCCGTTCGAGTATTTCAGCCTCATCGTGATGGCCATGGTGCTGATCGCCTCGGTCAGCGAAGGCACCATGGTCAAGGGCCTGATCTCGGGGCTGTTCGGCATGCTGGTGTCGATGCCGGGTGTCGACCCGGCCGCCGGCCAACCGCGCCTCACCTGGGACTGGTACCTGCTGAACGGCGGGCTGAAGCTGCTGCCGGTGCTGATCGGCGTGTTCGCCGTGAGCCAGATCATCAGCGACATCGTCGACCTCAACCGCAAGGCCGAGCGGGTGTCGGTCAGCGGCAAGGGCATCCTGATGACCCTGCGCGACTGGAAAGACCAGGCGGTCAACCTGGTGCGCTCCTCGGTGATCGGCACCGGGGTCGGCATCCTGCCCGGGGTCGGCGCCTCGATCGGTTCGGTGATCGCCTACACGGCCGCGCGCAACATGTCGAAGACGCCGGAAAAGTTCGGCCGCGGATCGGAGGAGGGCATCGTCGCCTCGGAAGCCGCCAACAACGCGACGGTGGGCGGGGCGCTCATCCCGCTGATCGCGATGGGCATCCCCGGCAGCGTGATCGACGCGATCCTGATCGGCGCGCTGATGATCCACTCCATCCAGCCGGGGCCGACCCTGTTCATCACCAACGCCGACATCGTGTGGGCCATGATCGCCGCCTGCCTGGTGGCCAACGTGCTCATGTTCGCGATGATGACCGCCTCGGTGAAGTACATCTCGCGGCTGATGTACGTGCCGCGAACCTACCTGCTGCCGGTGGTCGTGGTGTTCTGCGTGATCGGCTCGTTCGCGCTGAACAACACCATGTTCGACGTCTGGGTGATGCTGCTGTTCGGCATCATCGGTTTCGCGATGGAGCGTGCCCGCTACCCGCTGGGGCCGTTCGTGATCGGCTTCGTGCTGGCGCCGCTCGGCGAAGCGAAGCTGCGTTCGGGCCTGATGATGACCGCCGGCGGCATCGAGCCGCTGTTCACGCGCCCGCTCTCGGCGTTGTTCCTGGCGGTGGCGGCGGTGCTGCTCGCCTGGCCGTTCGTCTCCGAATGGCGCCAGCGCCGGCGCTCGGCCCGAAACGGGGAGCCATCATGACGGATCGCCCTAACATCCTGTGGTATTGCGCCGATCAGCAGCGCTTCGACACCATCGGTGCGCTGGGCAACGCGCACGTCGACACGCCGACGCTCGACGCGTTGGTGAGCAACGGCGTGGCCTTCACGCGTGCCTACACGCAGTCGCCGATCTGCACGCCCAGCCGGGCGAGTTTCCTGACCGGCTACTACCCGAGCACCGTGCACGTCAACCGCAACGGCAACGAGTCGTTCCCCGAGCGCCCGCCGCTGGTCACGCGCCGGCTGGCCGCTGCCGGTTACGACTGCGGGCTGGTCGGCAAGCTGCACCTGACCAGCGCGCACCGGCGCGTCGAGAAACGCACCGACGACGGCTACCGGTTCTTCAAGTGGAGTCACGCGCCGCGCGACAACTGGCCCGAGGGTCACGACTACGCCGACTGGGTACGCGCGCAGGGGGCGGACCTGGGCGAACTTACGACGCGCTTCGAGGGCGTACCGGTCGAGCTGCACCAGACCACCTGGGCCAGCGAGCGCGCCATCGAGTTCATCCGCGAGCCGCGCGACGGCCCGTGGCTGCTGAGCGTCAACGTCTACGACCCGCACCCGCCGTTCAACCCGCCGCTCGCCTACCGCGAGCTGTTCGACCCGGCGGCCATGCCCGACCCGCTGTTTCGCGACAGCGATCTCGAGACGCAACGGCGTCTCGGGGTGCTCGACTTCCAGTCGCGCGTGCGCCGCCCCGAGGAGCTCGACATCCACGACCCGGTGCTGCCGGTGACCCAGGAGGCGGGCTACCGGCCGGGCCAGCGCGGCCCCGGGCCACGCGACGCCTGGACGCTCAAGGCCTGGTACTACGCGATGATCAAGCTCATCGACGACCAGCTCGCACGCATCCTGCAGTGCCTGCACGAGACCGGGCAGCTCGACGACACCGTGGTCATCTACTCCACCGACCACGGCGAAGCGCTCGGCGACCACGGGCTGATCGAGAAGGGCTGTCGATTCTACGAGGGGCTGGTGCACGTACCGCTTATCGTGAGCTGGCCCACGCAGTTCGCGCGCGGCCTGCGCGCCGATGCGCTGGTCGAGCTGCTGGACCAGGCCCCCACCTTGCTCGAGCTTGCCGCCCTCGAGGTGCCCGCCGACATGCAGGGCCGCTCGCTGCTCCCCATCCTGCGCGGCGAGGCCGACCCGAGAGCCCATCGCGATTTCGTGCGCAGCGAGTACTATGACGCCATCTGGATGGACGACGCTTCTTACGCGACCATGTACTTCGACGGGCGCTTCAAGCTCGTGGCCTATCACAACCACGACCTCGGCGAGCTCTACGACCTGCAGGCCGACCCCGGCGAGTTCGTCAACCTGTGGGACGAGCCTGACCGTGTCGAGCTCAAGTCGCGACTGCTCAAGCGCAGCTTCGATGCGAGCATGATGGCGATCGACCAGTACTGCCCGCGCATCGGGCCGATGTGAGTCAGCCGCGATGAGCGAGTGGCGGGGAACGATCGGTCGCACCCGGGACGATTCCAGCCCCTGGTGGGAGGAGCCGCGGCGCGCGCCGCCCGGCGCGCCCAATATCGTGATCGTCTACCTGGACGACATGGGGTATTCGGATCCCGGCTGCTACGGCTCGGAGATCGACACCCCGCACATCGACGCACTGGCGGGTCGCGGCGTGCTGTTCACGCACTACACCACGCACCCGATCTGCTCGCCGGCCCGCGCCGCTTTGCTGACCGGCAGGAACGCCCACGCCGTCGGCACCGGCTGGCTCGCCAACAACAACGCCGGCTACCCCGGCTACAGCGGCGAGATCCCGCTCTCCTCGGCGACCCTGGCCGAGACGTTGCGCGCGGCCGGCTACGAGACCCTCATGACCGGCAAGTGGCACAACACGCCGACGCTCGACACGGTGCCCGCCGGCGCCAAGCACAACTGGCCCTCGCAACGCGGCTTCGACACCTTCTACGGGTTTCTCGACGGCGAGACGCACTTCTTTTTCCCCTCGCGGCTGCAGCTGAACAATCACGTGCTGCCGATCGACGAGTACCCGCCGGACTACTACTCGACCGACGACTGGACGGCGCGTGCGATCCAGTATCTCGGCGAGCTGCGGGCCTCCTCGCCGGACAAACCGTTCCTGCTCTACCTGGCACACAACGCCGTGCACGCGCCGCTGCAATCCAAACCCGAAGACCTCGAAAGATACCGCGGCCGTTACGACCGCGGCTGGACGGAAACGCGCGCACGCCGGTTTGCGCGCCAACGCGAGCTCGGACTGGTTCCGGCGGGCACGCGCCTGGCGGCCTCCGATCCGCGCGTGCCCTTGTGGGAGGCCACCGACCCGGCGGATCGCCCGCTCTACGCGCGGCACATGGAAACCTACGCCGCGATGCTCGACAGCGTGGACCAGAACCTCGGGCGGCTGCTGGCGTTCATCGAGCGCCTGGGCGAGCTCGACAACACCATCGTCGTGTTCTCCTCGGACAACGGCGGCACCGATGCCGGCGGCCCGAGCGGGATGTTCAACAACAATCGCCGCTACATGGCGCTCGATCCCGAACCGCCGGAGAAGGATCGCGCACGCCTGCGCCAGCTCGGCGGGCCGCGCAGCGTCTCGCTCTACCCGACGGCATGGGGCGAGGTCTGCAACACGCCGTTCCCGTCGTTCAAGACCTACACCGGCGGCGGGGGCCGGCGGGTCTCGTTCATCGTGTCCTGGCCGCGCGGGTTGGCGGCGCGCGGCGAGATCCGGCGCCAGTTCATGCACGTGACCGATGTGATGCCCACGCTGCTGGATCTCGCCGGGGTGGGGCCGCTGGCGGAGGTCAACGGGCGGGCGGCGGACGCGCTGCACGGGAGGAGCTTCGCCGAGGTGCTGCGCGACGGGGAGGCCGTTTCGCCCAGGCGCGAGCAGTACTACGAGTGCTGGGCCAACCGGGCGTTCTACCGCGACGGCTGGCTCGCGCGCTCCATCCAGCGTCGCGGCGAGCCCATCGTGCTCGACAACTGGACCCTGCACCATCTCGACGAAGACTTCTCGGAGAGCACCGACGTCGCGCCCGCGCATCCGCAACGGCTCGCCGAGCTGGTCGAGGCGTTCGACCGCGCCGCGTGGGACAATCTCGTCTACCCGCTCGACAACCGCGACCGCTTCCAGAAATTCGCCGATGTCCCGGCGCATGCGCGCGCCGCCTGGGACGAGCCGCGAACGTTCTATCCCGGGACGCAGACCGTGCACCGCGCCGACCTGGTGCCGATGATCGACGATCGCGACTTTGCGATCGGCGTGCGGTTCTCGTACGCGGCGGGGGATGCCGGTGTGCTGTGGGCGATCGGCGACCCGATCGGCGGCATGGTCCTGTTCGTCGAGGACGGCTGCGCGCATTTTCACTACAACGGTTTCGGCGAAGCCGTGTCGCTGCCGCCGTTCGAGGTGGCGGCGGGCGAACATCGCCTGCGCCTCGAGTACGTGGCGCTCGGCGGGCGGCGGGGCCGCGGGCGGCTGCTGCTGGACGATCGCGAACGGGTCGGCTGGACCGACCT